>NZ_JBEZVK010000017.1:0-154715 GCF_040636955.1 Streptomyces sp. NPDC032472 | reverse complement strand
CCTTGATCAGCGTGAGGAAGGACCGCAGGATCCGGTCCTCGTCGAGCGAGGCGACCTGGTCCAGGGCCCCGTCCAGCTCCTCCAGCATGCGCTTCGCGGGCTTGGCCTCGGGGTCTTCCGCTTCGCTCCAGACCCTTGGTTGAGGCGCTTCGCGGCTCAACCAAGTCCGTTTCACGGCCTGTTGGGCCGGTCCGCTTCGCTCCCCGGCCCTGGCCCGCTTCGCAGGCGGCTGGCTACGAGGGAGGGGGCCGGGGCCCGTTGGTGACCCCTCCGCTGGTGCGATTGGTAACGCACAGTCAGGATCCCAGACCCTCGCCGAGGCTGTCAACCTACAATCCGAGGCCAGAAAAGCAAATCTGACGGTTAATTAGATTGTGTCCGTCGCTCGAATCCAGCGGAGGAATTTTAAGCTTTACGGAACCGCCGGAGACTCGAAATTCAGACCCCTTTGGACTTATCTGCAACCCTCAATGCGTGGACAATTGCCCACGCCAAATCGTCCGAATCCAACTCTTCCGCATCGGTGTCGACTTCAGCAAGGTACGCATCAATCGTCCCCATGATCACAGACTGCTTTTCGTCATCAGTCACGCCGCCACTCCCTCCGTGGTCCGAACCCGGCCGGGGAGCCGGGAAACTAGGTGAATGACCGAACGCCGCGCCCTGGGCACCGGCCCGCGCCCCACAACTCCCCCAGCACAACCCACGACCGGCCGCCGGGCCCGACTCGCCGCCGAGCCGGTCGAGGCGCCCCGCGCGGCCGCCGAGGCGCCTGCGGAACCGCCCCGCTCCCCCGGCCGGCGCCGACTCGGCACCGGAACGGACGCGGCCGCGGAGTGAGCTCCCGCCCCCGGCCGGGGCCGACTGCCTGCTTGGGGCGGCCCGGTGGTACTGCCCCCGGCACTCCGGGCACCGGGCCTCGCCCGCGCACGCCATATCGGCACGGGCTGCACCCGACACTAGCCCCCGACAGACACGGCACGGGGCATCGAACACCCGTCAGAACCCGAGGCCACAGAGGCCCCCTGAGCACCTTTCAGGCTGCTTCGCGACGGGGTGAGGCCGCGAGGTGCTGCGGGGTGCTCAGAGAGGCACACAGCGGCTAGACCGGGGCTGCTGCGGGCTGCTGGACAGCACGCAGAACGCCAAGAGGGTGTGAGCATCAGTCTCGATGCTCACACCCAAAGGGGGGCTACCCAATTAGATATGAATTCCAAGGAAAGCAAGGATTGTCTTCAAAATAAACCTCAGCAGGGAGGGCTGAGTTGGATCGATAGCCATGTGGATTTTGTCGTACCCGCCGATCAGGTTGATCAGTATGAGCGGGTAGTGCGTGACAGTCGCCGTGTAGTCCATCGTGGTCTTTACGCCGCGGCCAATCCGGCGGGCCCTGCGGATCAGTCGGGATGTCGTGTGCCGCGTGGCATCCATGATCGCTCGAAAACGGTAAGAGAACATGCTCGCTCACTTTCGGGTCGGTTATTCCACGGTGTGATCATTTTGGATTTCCTTTCTTGCAGGCCGTCTGTCGATGACAGACGCTTCCGTCTTTCAGGAAGAAGTGGCTACATGCTCGCCACCGCCGAACGGTAGATGTGAGTCCAGTCTACCGACGTCCTCGCTCCGTCAACCATCCAAGAGCGCTCAACTTCACTTCGGCATGCCGACTTTGACTGACACTCAGGCACACGGTCGAGCAGTAGGACTGCCCATCTCTGTCGGGGGTCGCGTCGGCGAAGTATCCGGCAGCAGCCGGCGCCCGAGCCCCCGGCGTGGCTGGTAGAGCGCGGCATGGGGGTCGGCCGGCTCCCGGTCCGCCTCCATACCGGTGGGTTCTGGGCCGCGGCCATCTACGGGCCGGGATGAACTCCACGTTCTTGCCGCCACAGCCGGCCGCGATGCCGAGCAGCCGGTCCCGCTCCGCCTCATCCACCGCCAGACCCCACCGCAGCTTCGTCGCAGTCCACTCCGCCCCGTACCGACACGACGCCTCCGCCGACGGCGGCAACCACCCCGCCGGATCCTGATCCGCCTCGCTCCTGTTGGCACGCGCGGTCACCGCGACGAGAGAGGCGGCCTGTCCCTGGTCGTTCGCCGTGCGCGCCGGAGCGCGGGGGCGGGCCCGGCTTCACTCACTCGGGTGAATCGGGGGGCTGTGGGGGGAGAAGTGCGCCGTGGGCTTCGTCTGCGGGGGCGAGGACGCGTTCACGCCGACCGTGTCCCGCCAAGTAGATGGAGAACCACTGAACATGACGCCGTCCTTGGAGTGGATCGGGCATGTCCCGGCCGCCGTGAGCGCGGTGCACGCGCTGGTTGCCCTGGTGAGGTTGTGCCGGCGAAGTCCTGCCGGTCATCAGGTCGCCCGCTTGGACGCGACCGCGAAGCCCGTGGCGGAGGGGGAGCGCTGCGGTGCGCGGGTTGTCGCGGTGCGGGTGGATGTCGCCGTGGAAGCGGATGTCGTGGTGCGGGTCGTGGTCGGCGCGCACGCCCCTGCGGGCGTCGGTGCGGGCGTCGGCGGTCCAGCAGCTGGCGGGGAGCGGGGCCCGTGGTAGGCGAGGGGGCGGAAGAGGGGTTCGCGCCGGATGCGGATGTGGCGCAGCGGTTGCTGGAGGCGTATTCGGCGTTCATGGCCTCTGGGCCGTACGCGTTGCGGCGGGCGTTTCGGTCGTTGTCGTTGGCGACGTGTCAGGACCTGGTGCAGGAGGCGTTTCTGCGGGTGGGTTCGAAGGCTGCGGAGGGGGAGCTCGCGCCGGATACGAACGTGATGGCGTACCTGCGGCGCACCGCCCACAACCTGGCCATCGACGAGCACCGCAGGGAGCAGCGCGGGGGCAAGCGGCTGGTGGTGATGGACGCGCAGGAGCTGGACGGGCTGCCGGCCGGTCGGGAAACGGTGGATGAGGGCCGGGAGCGGCAGCGGGAGCTGTTGCGGCGGGAGATCGAGCAGATGCCGGAGGGCCGGCGGCGGCAGGTGGTGGACTTGCAGAGCCGGGGGCTGAGCGATGCGGAGATCGCGACCGTGCTCGGCATAGCGGCCACGCAGCTGCACAAACTGCGTTCGAAGGCCATCGCTTATCTAAGGCGCAAGCTCACTGGGCATATTCGGGATGGGCATCGGAAGAAGAGCCTCGGAAGGAAGGACAGGTGACGGATGTGAGCACGAACGACGACCACCGCGGCGGGGCGGGCCGCCCGGAGCCAGTGGTCCCGGCCGGGCTCGCGCACCTGCTGGCCCAGCTTGCCGGGCCGCATGATTTCTGGGACCGCCCCAAGGGCTACTTCGGTCCCCTGACCGACACCTACGGCCTGAGCCTTGAGGATCGGGAGCACGCGAACTCGCTGTACCGGCTCGGGTCGAAGGCCTTGGTGCGCGGTGAGCTGCTGCGGGCCGAGCGGTGGCTGGGCACGGCGAGTGAGGCCGGGCATCCCGGTGCCCTGTTCCGGCTGGCCGCGCTGGCCGGACGGGCTGACGGCGACCGGCGTGAGGATGTCCGGTTCCTGGTCGCGGAGGCGGCCCGGCACGGACACAACGACGCCCGCCGGCTCCTGGCCGCGACCGCCCACCGCCGCCCCTCCCCTACGGAGCCGGTCCCGCCTGTCGAGGACCCGCAGTTCTTCGAGGAGGTCCGCAGCCACCTCGGCGTGCGCGCCGAACTCCTCACCCCCGACCCGGCGGAGGCCGCCGCGGCGGCGGAGGCCGGGGAGATCATGGCGCCCAGGGCCGGGGGCCCGCATCTGGTTCTGGTGCCCCCGCCAGCCATCCCCGCCCCCGACCGGCCGGCAGCCGACATCCCGCCCGGACCCGCGTCCAGGCCGCAGCGGCCGCATCTGCGGGCCGTGGACGGTATGCAGGCCGCGCTGGTCCAGCCCCTGCCGGACCCCGCCCCCCACCTGGCCGCCGCGGCCGCGGCCGCCGCCGGAGCCGCCGGGGACGCCGGGGACGCGACCACAGCCCAGCCGGATTCCGCCGCTGCCGCCGCCCCCGGCGGTGGCAGCAGGAAGGGGCCGTGGTCGGCGAACGCCCTGCGGCCGGCGGTCCTGGCCGACATGGCCCGCTCCCGGATCCTGCCCACCCAACCCCCTAGCCAGCAGGCCGCAGTCCTCAAGGCCCAAAGACTGCTCCACCACATCCAACAGTCCGGCGGAATCAGCACCCGCGACCTCGCCCGGCGCACCGGCATGTCCGTGACCTCCACCGCCTGGCTGCTGCACTGGCTGCGCGCCCAGTACCTCGTCGAAACCATCGCCGGAGCCCACGTGCCCGGACCGGTCATGGAAATGGCCGGCCGCCCCGAGCAGCACGAGCTGCTGATGCAGCAGACTCTCGACGGGCTGCGCGACCGCCTCGGCGCCGCCGTCTACCTCAGCACCTACACCGGCGGGGAAGTCGAGATCCTGCAGTCCTCCCACGGCCCGGGCGCGCCGCCGGTCCGGCCCGGCGCGGCGTTCACCGACAGCGCGCACGCCAGCGCGGTCGGCAAGGCCCTCCTGGCCGACCTCGACTTCGAAGCCCGCATGGAACACCTCACCCGCTACGAACCCGTCTCCTACACCGGACGCACCATCACCAGCACCCGAACCCTCTTCCACAACCTCGACAAGCACGGCCCCCAAGCACTCCAGTTCGATCTCCTGGAGTACTCCGACTTCAACGTGTGCGCGGCGTTCTCCCTCACCCTGCCCGGCCACGACGCCACCTGCGTCGCCCTCGCCCTCCCCTCCGACCAGCACCACCGCCTGGAGCGAACCGCCGCAGCCCTCAGCGACCTCTCCGCCGGACTCCTCCTCGCCCGACTCCTGACCAGCACCCCAACCGGCAGCACCACCAACACCGGCGCGGACGGCACCTGGCCCGTGCGCCCCTCCGACCCACCCCGCGCCATCGCCCTCCCCTAACCCGCGCACAACCGCTCTGCCCCGGTCCGAGGCGCCCCAGGGCGCCCGGACAGGGCAGAGCACCAGCCAGGTCCCCCTCGGCTGCCGCCAGCCGTAGGCGAGTGGCTGGCGCCCCGGCTCTGGTCGCATTACCAAACCCGCGGCTGCGCCTGGACGTGGCCGAGGACGACGTCGTGCTGCTCGGGGCGGGGTGCCCGCAGGCTGACATGGCGGGCGAAGCCACGGGAAGCAAGTAACGAAACAGGGCCGACCCGGGGGTCGGCCCTGCACGTGCGGCACTCGCGCGGCAACGCGGTGCGGCTGTTATCCCTTTTCGTGAAGTCACCACTTCAGGGGGCCGCCGGTTTCCCCGACGGGCTGCCCCCCACGGTGCCCGGGACTTGCGCTTGGGGCAAGCCGTAGTTGGGACGCTGGTGGACGAAAGCGTCCGGTTGTCCCCGTGACAGGGACAACCTAGGGGTGTTTTGCACTCATCTGTGAAGGGCGTCGACTGCGGGTGTCCGTGGCCTGTGGGTGTGTAGCCGCAGGTCAAGGGCCTGCGTTTACTTGCGTTTAGTTGTGGACGCCGATGAACGAATCAACCGACATTCCGGGCATTTCGATGTAGCGGGTGACGGAGCGGCAGGTCTGCCGCACGGTGACCCGCGGGTCACCTGTCATGCTGGTGACTCCCGGGTCCGCGACGGCAATCGCCCCTAGGGAAACGCCACTTGGCGTGAAGTCACCAATACGAGAGGGCGCATTTTCGCGCCCTCTCGTCCACTTCAGGGGGCCTGTGGCCCCCGGATAGGACTGGCATGTCTGTGTACGACGAGACGAGCCACGGCCCGGGCAAGCGCGGGCGGGCGAACGCGGGCCGGACGGCTGGTGCGACGATGCCGCAAGCGGTGATCATCAGCACCATCGTCAGCGCAGTCCTCGTCCTGGCCGTGGTGCTGCGGCTGCACGGGATCCCTATGACGGAGACCCTCCAGATACTGGGTGGGGCCGGCGGGATCGGGGCGGGCCTGGTGCTCGCCGTGACCCCGGGGGGCCGCGGCCGGCTGGCCGCGGTGGCCCGCGCTGCCGTGCACTCAGGTCGCTGAGGGGGGGATCATGGGACGCCGTGAACTCCCCGTGGACTACACCGTCCCCCAACGCGGCCAACTGGCTGCAGCCCTGCGGCGGGTACGTGCGCTGGCCGGCCTGAGCTACGACGAGCTCACAGGCAAAACCGGTCTGTCGGCGGCCACCCTCAAGCGCGCTACCTCGGGCAAGACCGTTCCGACCGAGGAGACGGTCAAGAAGTTCGCCACCGCGTGCGGGGGCGACCTGGACGCGCTGCACCTGTTCTGGTTGAGCGCCAGGATCGCTGACCGGGGCAGACTCGCGCATCTGCGCAAGCCGGCCCTTCCGCAATTCATCAACGGCCGCCGGGAGCTGAGCGCAGCGCTGGAGTACTTCTACGAGGCAGCCGGCGCGCCCTCGCTGCGCCGCCTCGCCGAGCTCGCGGGAGGCACCCACCTGCTGCCGGTCAGCTCGGCCGGCCGGATCGCCAACCGGCAGGCCCTGCCGGCCAGCCGTCAGCAGATGGTGGCCTTCCTGACCGCCTGCGGCCTCACCGGGCAGGGGCTGGACCTGTGGGGAGACGCCTTCGAGGAGATCACCCAGCACCCGGACGGTCCGTACTCCAAGCTCGAGGCGATCCTTGAGAAGGTGGCCGAGAGCATGAAGGGACGCGGGCGTCTTCACCTCTCCCCCAACCACCAGATGGTGGACGGCCCAGGAGGAGACTCAGGCTTCGTCACCGCCGCGCGTTGGGCGGCGAACGACATGCTTGCCGCCAGGCATCTGACCCATCGGTCGGCGGCCTGATAGCTGCTGGGCTGTGCAGTGGTGCTTCACCAGCGAGCAGGCCCCGGGCAGGCGGTTCACATGCCCTGGGCCTGCTCGCCGCAGACACCACAGCGGCCACCGCTTCCCTCGCTGTCCCCGCAACCACAACCCCGCCCCCAGCGTGGCTGATCTGTGGGCGGTCAACCGACGGCCGCGGTCGGGCCCTGGCCGAACCGCGGGACGTCAGCCACGCCCATGTCCAAACGGATCCGCCGGAAGCGGAGCGGGTGACGGAAAACACCCAGGTCAACGGCCTTGTCGGCGCTGACTTCCGCCACCAAGTCCGGGCGGACCAGCACCACGTCCAGGACGTCGTGGCTCCCCCAAGCCGAGGCAAATCGCACACCCTCAAAGGGGTGCGCGGGGCTGGCCGCGGAGAGATGCTCGCCGACCTGCCGGGACGCCTCCGGGCGCAGGGGGACGGTCCGGCCGACCGCGCGCAGCCGGCCCGCCTGGTCGTGGCGGCCGAGGACGAGGAGCTGCGGGCGGGTCAGGGTGCCGGTGACGGCGCCGATGATCGCTTCGGTGGTGTCCCTGCGGCGGACCTTGGTCCATCCGCGGTATGAGGGGAGGTAGCGGCTGGTCAGGGGCTTGATCACGACGCCTTGTGCACAGTCGGTCACTGACCATATACCTAGCGCCATGATCGCGAATGCGTGGCGAGTGCGAGCCACGATGGAGGACTTCGACCTCCCTCCTGACGGACTTCCCTTCGATGTACGCCTGCTGACGACGAACCGGGCGGAGTGGCTACGCGAGGCGGCCCTGGAGGCAGGTACGCCGTCCTCGTGTCGCCGGTGTTCGAGTACGACGTCGTCTTGAACAGCTTCTTTCAATCGCCTGGGATGCGGATGCACGCGGTGAACACCCAGTTCGGCTACGCCCGGGACCTGGCGGCGTTCCTGACATTCCTGTGGGTGTCGCGGCGCGGTAAGGGCTGGCGGGACGCGGCCGAGGAAGATCACCTCGCCTATCTGGCCTGGCGGCGCCGAGACGGCCACGGGCCGCCATCGCCGGGGCGACGTGGAACCGCGAAGTGGCGGGGGTGGACGCCTTCTACCGGTGGGCGGTGCGTGCCGGGCACGTGCCGACGAGCCCGATTCCGCAGGTGGCCAGGCGCCCGAGGGTTGGCGCGCAGTTGTCGCGCCGGACAGCGGACGAGCAGCGGCCGGCGACGTACGTGCGGGACACTGGGGCCGTGCGGGTGGAGTGGCTGCCGCCGGTCTCCCATTCCTCCCAGCCTGACGTATGCCCACGGGCTATCGGGGTCCCCATCGCACAGTCGCTCGTCAGCACGGCGGGCTGCCATCATGCTCAGATGGCCCACCACATAGTGATCTTCCTGGCCCCCGACGACGAGACCGCTGCTGCAACGCGCCTGGGGGACCTGGTGAGGCCTTCGAGTCCGTGACCTGCCATTTCATTGAGCCGGACAGTGCCATCGCCGAATGGGACATGTACTTCGAGGAGCCTTCGGCCGAGGCCCCGCCTCCTGAGCAGATCTACACGTGGCGGCCGTGGCCGGAGTGGGTCACTGCACCCTTGAACGATGGCGTTGAGGTGTTCGCACTGCCGCAGCGGTTGACCCGGGCGCTGGCCAACGCAACCTCGGCCGCACTGGAAGAGCTGGCAGGCCGCTGGACCATGCGGCTCCGGTCCGAGGACGGGGACGACATGACCGACGATGATCTACTGGCGGTCCTGCAAGGAGTTGCCCGGCTTGCGGCGTCTGCAGTGGACACGGGCGGCGGCCTCTACAGCTGGAGCCTCTGAGCGTTCCTGCGCGGGGGACGCTCGTTCTTGACTCCGCTGCATGCCAGGAGCTCGGTCCCGGTGGCGTCGAAGTACAGGGTGAAGAACCAAGATCGGCCTGCTGCAACGATGTTGCCGGTACGCAGTTGTTCGTCGCGGTCCCGAGCGCGGAGAATTTCAACGGACTCGTCGAGGCCGAGGGTCGTCAGGCCGATCTTCAACGACCGCCTCAGCCTTGTCGCAGCGATGCCAAGGACCATCCACATTGGCGCTTGTCCGTCGTAGAGCATGACCTCGCCGCCAGCGGCGATGGCGTCGCGCGCTGCCTTACAGGCACTGGTCTGGTCTTTGAGCATCACAGTGATGTCTGGCGGACTTGGGCTCTCGTCCTCGGTGGCCATGTGGCGACTGTAGAGACCGAATGCAGGCGTTGCCACAGGATTCGGCGTGCGCAGGACTCAAAGACAGAGGCAGTCGTGACAGGTAGAACTGTGGACGGGCCACAAGGTGGTCAATCGGTCAACACCAAACCCTGGCTGCAAGATGCCTTCGACGCCGCACACGTCCGTCCAGGACTCCAGCCACTCCCGCGCTTTGGCCAGGTCCGTCGTCATGGGGACGAGCGTCCACGGGGGCATCAGGGCGTAGTCGGTGAACAGCTCCTCCAGCAGGGCGCGCCGCTCGGCGTAGGGCCGTTGCAACAGCTCCTGGCCGCCCATCTGCAAGACGTCGAAGGCCACGAAGTAGGCCGGCCACTGGGCAGCCAGGCCAGCGGCGCCGCGGGCGCGGGCGGCGGCCCGGCGCTGCAACGCGGCGAACGACAGCCGGCCCGCTTCGGCGTCCCACACGACCAGCTCGCCGTCGAGGACCAGGCCGTGCGGCAGCTGCTCCTCGGCGGCCGCTACCAGGTCCGGCCACCGGTCCTGCACCAGCGACCCGCGCCGGGTCTGCACCACCACGGCGCCGCCCGGACCGGCCGCGGTGAAGACGAGCACCCGGCGCCCGTCCACCTTCTGCTCGTACGCCACCCCCACCCGCACCGCGGCCGGGCCCGGCACGGCTTCCGCGGCCTGCGCCAGCATCGGCTCAACCGGCGGCCTGAGCACCATCTCGGGGGCCTCCTCTCGCCCCTCTTCCAGGGTCGGCTAAAGCCAGCCCGAGGCGGCCCGGCAGAACAGCCGTCGGATCACCCATCCGAGGGGCGCAGCGGGGCCGTCAGGAGCGGTCTGGGACCCGGCTGCGGCACCGTGACGGGATGCGCCGCTGGTCCCTGCCTCTGCTCCTCGCCGCGCTGCTCGCGGCCTCCGGATGCGTCTTCGTCCATCCCGCCCCTACCCGGCCCGCCGATCCCTCCCCGGCCGCGGCGCTGGCGGACGCCAAGCACCCAGCGCCCCGGCCCGCACGGCCGGCTCTGCCCCTCTCTCGCCTGCCCGAGAATGCCGCCGCCCCAGAGACCGAACGTCCTCCCGCCCCCGGGCACCCCGGGGCGGGCGCCCGCGAGGCATCCGGCGGGAGCCAGCACACCCGGCCGGTCCCCCAGCGCAGGGCCGAGGGCCAGGCCCCACCGCGCAGGGCCGCCCCGCCGGCGCCCGCCGCACGCCCCGCCGCGAGCCCAAGGCCAAGCCCAGGAAGGTGAAGACGCGCCCGCACCACACCACCCGGTACAGCCCGCACCCGGGCCGGGCGCGGGGAGCCGCGAACATGGCCGCGCTGTGCCGCGCTGCGCACGGCGTGACCAGCCCCGCCGTCACCGCGCTGTGTCACCAGACGTACTGTGACCGAGCACCGCAGTTGGCCCCACTGGACAACTCCGATGCACAACCACAGACCGGTTGCTCAGAACAAGGAGTCCCAGAAGACCTCTTCCGGGTCGGGTTCTTCTGGGTGGAGCATGCAGCGTCTGCAGCGCAGGAGTCCTGGTTCGGTGGTGCCCGAGGCGGCACTCATCCACGGCAGGGCCTCCATGGCGTGTGCGCGCTCGTTGTCGGCGAGGGTGTCGACGGTCCGGCGGAGCTCCTCCGGTGCGGATTGGTCGGTGAGGCACAGCCAGCCGACCGCCGCCGACAGACGGGCTTCGGGGGGCTCCGTCTGGTCGTGCCACCGTTCCCACAGCCACATGACAGTCGGCGGGTGCGGGTGGGCCCGGGTGATCTCGGCGGTGGCCAGGAGCAGGGCGGCGCGGACCATGGCGTCGCGCTCCGTGGCGAGCCTGGTGACGACGGCGGTTCGGACCGTGTGGTCCGGGTCGGCGGCGGTGGCCAGCGCATAGGCGGCGTCGATGCGGATGGAGGGGTCGGGGTCGTCGAGCAGTGGCAGGAGTAGGGGCGTTTCGGTAGTGATCGCGGCTCGGGCAGCGGCCACCGACCAGCCTGCGGGGTAGCCGGTCACCTCGACGCCGTAGTCGTCGTAATCGTCAGATGCGTGGCGCCGCGGGTCGGTGCGGTAGAGAAGGAGTTCGTCCCGGGAGGCGACGCCGAAGTGCCGGGAGCGGGCCGGGGCGGAAAGTACGCCGAGGGCGTCGGCACGGTGTGGATGACGGGCATCGGTGGCGATGGGGATCAGGAACGGTACGGCGAGGGCGGCAGCCGCCCGGCTGTCGTTGGCACACAGGCCGCCGAGAACCCCCGTCGCGTGGCGAGCGGGGCTGTCGCCGGTATGCAGCTGGTGAACGGCCTCCCGGGCACGGTCCCCATGAGGGAAGTTTCCCCACGGGACGGCGTCGAGGAGGAACCCGCGCTTGGTCTCGGGCCGGATGCCGGCCACCACCGCCCGGACATCGAACGCACCTCCCGCGAACGAGGCCAGATCTGCTCCCTCCACCAGCGCCCGGCACATCGCGAACGTCGGATCGGTCCGCCAATCCCCCACACCACACCCCCACCATCGATCTCCAGCGACTCGATCATGCCTTCCCCGACCGCCTCCGATAGCCGGCTGTCGGGGATCCCGAGCGCCTCCCCACACATCGCGAACCACCGAAATCTAGAAAACACCCTGCTCAGGGCGGACCTTCCGCCATCGTGCGGGCCAACTATCGCGCTCAGCCCGCAGTGCCCGGGCCGCGGGCGTCTGGCCGCTGAGCCAGCCGTGGCCGTGCTCCGGAACGCCCGGGGAAGACGGACCGGTGCCGTTCGTAGGCCTCGCCCAGTTCTTCCGCCGGGACATCCCAGCCCTGGCTGCCGGGCCCGACGGTGCGGATCTGGTGCAGATCTTCCGCTGCCCGTTCAATCACGGTCCCTACCTGGAGCGCCGTTTTCACCTGCGGTGGCGGCGGGCCGCAGAGACCGAGCGAGCGGAACGGTTCCTCGCCGCTCCGCCCGAAGTGCCCATGCTGCGATGGGAGCACGAACTCCCCGAGCCGTGTGTCCTGCATCCCGAAGAGGTGGACACCTATCCCTGGGCAGAGGACGACACGCTGCCTGCCTCTCTGATCGCCCGCATCGACGCGTGGGACGACGCCCAGGCCGCGGAACACGGCCCTGAGGCCCCCAGCTACCAGTTCGACCTGTCCATCCCGCCCGGCTGGCGGGTGGGCGGCTTTCCCAGCTGGGCGTCGACGGGCCCGATAGCCATCGGCTGCGAATCCTGCTCGACCCCGATGCGACTGCTGCTGACCGCCGGCAGCGACGAGATGGACGCCGGCTCGCACAGCTGGGTGCCTCGAGAGGAGCGCGACCCGTCCCTGCGGGGGAAGGCCTCGATCCAGGGCGGCCCGTCCGTTGCCCAACCGACCCGGCTCCGCTTCGGCCGGGACCGGGACCTGCACGTCTTCACCTGCCCGGCCGACCACAGCCACCCACCCCAATGGGTTCTCTCCTAGAGAGCGGTGAGGTAGTGGGACCAGCTTTCGCTGACCAGCTGTGCCCAGCGGTTGGCGGTGTGGGGCTGGATGCCTGGGCAGCCAGCCAGACCGGACCCTGCGCGCGATGCCACCTTCTCTGCAGTCTGCTGGGCGGCCTTGGCGCGCGCCGCTGACGTTCCCGTACAAAATGGCTGTATGGCTTCGAGGGGGACACCCCGTGCGGCGGTTCGCAGCAACCAGTTGAAGCGGATCGCACGACGTAAGGGGCAGAAAGCCCGGCGGCGAGTGCGGGCTCCACTGGGTCCTGGACAGCAGGGACAGCGCCATAGAGCAGCCGAGCGCTTTCGGGGCGCCGCTGGCGCACCTGGCGTCAGCAGCGCACCACGCAACCGCATGAGCCTGTGGGCTCGACTGGAGCGATCAGTCTCTCTCTCCTGGCAACCTTGAGCGCAATCGCCGTCGCCGCCTTTACCTGGAAATCAATCAACCAGGTAAACAACGAACAGGCCATTACACGAGAAGGGCAGATCACCGATCGCTATAATGCCGCCGTGGGGAACCTCGGTAACAAGGCTTCCGAGGATGTGCGCCTCGGTGGAATCTATGCACTTCAACGGATCATGCAGGACTCGCCGCGCGATCAGCCCACCGTTATGAATGTCCTCGCCTCCTTCATTCGGGTCCACAGCGAGAAGCCGAAGCCGAAAAGCGGCGAGACTGCCGTGACAAGCGACGTCGCCGCAGCAGCCAAAGTCCTCCTTTTCAGAGACACCCACAATGACGGAGGCGGCTCCGGGATCTCGAAGCTTCGAGGCGACGAGGACTTTGATCGCTACCTCCGCAATCGACAGCGAAGCGTAGACCTACAAGGCGCCGACTTGCACGACCTCTCCCTGGAGTACGCGCAGCTAGGCAAGGCCGATCTGAATGGCGCCGACTTGAGTGGCGCCTCCCTGATCACTGCGGACCTGCACGAGGCTTATTTGATCGGCGCTGACCTCAAAGACGCAGACCTGAGTGGGGCATCCCTGAGAAATGCAACGCTGCAATCTGCGGACCTGAGCAACGCATCCCTTAAGTCCGCAGACTTCACCTGTGCGGTGCTATTCAACACGAACCTCCAGAACGCTTTTCCGGAGAGAGATCACCCTCGAGCAGATCTTGTCTACTGCGGTCATTGATCGATTCACGCAGCTTCCTGAATATTTAGCAAAAGACCCTAAAGTTCAAGAAAGGATGCATTTCGATAACCCTTCGTGCGAGGTACTGACCGACTGACCTGACCCGGAAACCGTAAGCCTGCCGTCACTACAAAACAGTGCAGTGAACACGCCAGCCGACATGCCGTTACGGGGTGGGTGGGAGCCCCTTGTGCAAGCCGTGCCGGCAGGCCCGGCAGGAACAGCTGCTCGCCCGCCCCTGACCGTGACCGACCCCGCACCACCGCCCGCACCGATCACGCTCCTCCTGCCCGACGGGCAGAAAATCGAGCTCGTACGGCTCTACGAATGCCAGCAGCTCGAATCGGGCCTGTGGATGTACCGCATCGGCGTCCCCCTCTGGCAGACCGCCGTCGGCGGCGGCGCCGAGCCGGTCGAATACGCAACGTGGGTTACCGCCGCCCAGCTGCGCCCGATCCCCGGGGTTGACCTGGACGCTGTGCCCAAGCACCACCGGCCCGCCACCGCCCCCGCTGCGGAGGCGCCCACCACGCCCTGGGCGTGGGTTTTGGACGGCCATTCCCGAGGGCGGGCCGCCGTCGTGCACGCCGCAGGATGCCGGCTGGCGAACGATCGCGCGGTGCCGGTGAAGACGACGGGGGCGCTCGATGCCCTCATGCGGCCCGGCACCACGGCGTGCCCCAAATGCGACGCCGCCGAGACCCTGCTGCCGATCCTCGACCACGGCCAGAAGGGCGTGCCCGACACCGCCGACTGACCGAAGGCAGCGGGTCAGACGGTCGGAGACGCGGTGTAGTCATGGCGTAGGTAGCCGCGGCCGTCGCCGTGCCAGTCCAGGAACAGCACCGAGACAGCCGTCCCGCGCGGGTCGGGGCGCTGGACCACGGTCAGCCACGCGCGGGCGTCAGCACCGTGGCGGTGGCGGGTCGCTCAACCCCGAACTCCCCTGGCCCGCTGCGCCCTCAGGCGGTGCGCCGGCACGACGGGGTGGGCGAGTCCCCGAGGTCTGGATACCGACCAGGCGGCCTGGTGCGGCCCGGGAATCAGCGAGGTTGCGGATCGGGCGGGCGGGATGGGGCGGTGGGCAGGAATCGATCCGCCGCATCAGCGGTCGGCACCCGTGGCTGCCGTTGGGGTAGGCAGCGGTGACGAGGAGCGCGTCGGCTGCGTTGCACCTCGACTTCCGGTCGAGCCCTTGCCACCTGGAGGCAATTCAGAGAATGTACAAGCTTATCGGATACAGCCCTTAATCGCGATCAGGTCCCTTTAGTCCGCCCTGTAGCTTGTGCGCAGGGGTAGCGAATAGTGGCGAATAACGGAGTGGATCTCCATTCGGTCATCACGCCTCCGGCACATGCCACAGACTGACGGTGCTGCCCCACCTACGCTCCGTCAGATACACGCCACCCCGGGGAGACGTAACCACGCCCACTATGGGCGAAATTTGCGACATATCGACCATGGTTACCCGCCTTCGCGGGGATGCGGCCGAAGCCGCGTCGGGTGGGCGGCCGTTTCGGCGGCCAGCCCGAGGAGCCGCGCGGGCGAGCGGGGCCAAAAATCTAGATGCGGTTTCCATTTATTGAGGAGATGGTTCTGTGGAGCCTGAACGTGTCGCCTTACGGACGACAGATAATGTCGTCCTCAAGGAGGCAGATGGCAAGAGGCGTGCGGCATTCCGGCAGCTATCTTCGCCGAACGCGCCCGATACAAATGCTTGGACCGGGGCGCTCACTCAGGAGCCGGCGCTTCGCCGGCCCACGCCCCGGCTCGGCGACGTGGCCGCCCGGTACGACGAGATCATGGCCGCCGTCGACTACGACAGCCACGGCATGGTCTCCGAGGAGGACCTGCTGGCCGCCCTGCTCGTGATCCGGGAGCTGAAGTCGAAATTCGACATCGACGAAGCCCGGATCATCGCCGCGGCCCGGGAGAAGAAGGTCACCTGGCAGCGACTGGCGGGGGCCATGGAGCTTCGCAGCCGGTCGTCAGCCGAGCGGCGCTTCCTGCAGCTGAGCGCGGTAGGCGACTGCGAACCGGGCAGGGCGCGCACCCAGGCCGAGCGGGTCGAGCAGGCGCGGACGCTGCGCTCACGGCGCGCCGAGCGGGAGTGGGCGGCCGACAACGCTGCCCACATCATGCGGCTGGCCCGTCAGCTTGCCCTGCTGCCTGACCTACAAGACCGCGCTGAGCGCGCCCCCCACGTGACCAAGGCCCGCCACCGCGCCGCCATCGAGGCCACGAGGACCGGGCATCAGGGCTCCGCTGTCCCCGTGGCTTGGCCCGGTGAGCTCATCAAAACCCTCCGCCTGCTCCAGGGCCTCGAGCCAGGCAAGGCCGACTGGACCTCGCTCATCCACCGGCTGTCAGGACTGCTCAGCCACGCCGCCGACTCGGCGCACATCCGGCTGGACGACCACCCCGACCTGCGCACGGAGGTCCGCGCGCTGTACCGCAGCGCCGGCAACGCCGCCCCACGCCAGTTGGGCCGCCCGCCGGCCGCCCCCCGCCGGCGGCCCGTCATGGACTGAACCCCCGGCACACCGTTCAGCCCGGCACCACGCCGCGCGGCACCGCAAAGCCCATCAAGCCGGCCCGGCCGCCGCCATCGGAATCCACGCCATCAGGCGGCGGCCGGGCCCGAAGCCCTTACCAGCCAGGCAAGACCCGGAAAGGACCCCTGCTCATGGTGCCCGACAAACCGCCCGCCCAGCACTGCCCGGCCCAATCCGCCACCCACCGCGCCACCCTCACGCCGCCCAGGCCGGTCATGCCCGCCACCGACTCCAGCATGTCCCTCGACGACGTCGCCGACGTGCTGCTTACCGGCCTGGTCGAGCAGACCGGGCGCTGCACCAACACGATGGTCACCGTCACCCGCTCCCGCCCGGGCCCAAACGCGGTGCTCGAGGCCGCGGCCCTCCTGCGCTCCCGCGGGCACGTCAGGGTGCTGGAGACCTTCGGGGCGATGGCCCTGCACCTGACCTACGAGGGGCTCCGTGCTGCCGACCGGATCGTCCGCGAGCGGGCCAACCACGGCGTGCGGATGGGTTTCATCCTCGACCGGCTTGTCGCCGCCGCGTACGCCGAGCCGGCCTCGAGCGTCGACCTGCAGGCGTTCACCGCCCGCACCCTCCACCGGGGCGAGCGCCTCGATGCCTCCGCCGTCGCCACCGCCGCGCTCGACCTGCGCGCATACGGGCTGGCCATCCTCGACCCGGGCGACAGCCGCCGGCCGAGGCAACTCACCCTCACCGCTGCAGGCCGCCACTGTGCCGCCACCCAGCCGAAAGTGATCCAGTACATGACCCGTCACACCGCCGCGAGCGGCCCCGTCTTCCACCAGCACATCCAGCCGGGCGCCACCGGCACCCAGGCGATGAACGTCACCCACCACCACGGCACCCAGCCCGCCGACCTCTCCCAGCTCCTCGAACAACTCCGCGCCGTCGCCGGCCTGACCGATGACCGCGACCGGTACAGGGCAGACCTCGACACTGTCCAGGACACCCACGCCCCCGCCGAAACCCGCCACAACGCCCTGGCCCGGATGCGCTCCCTGCTGGAAGCAGCCGGCGCCGCCTCCAGCATCATCCAGGCCACCCTCGCCCTCGGCATGCTGATCTGACATCCGCAACCCGCCCCCCTCGGGCCCGGTGCTCCCGCCAAGGGGCACCGGGCCTACCTCGCCGTTTCACTTGGGGATGGCAGTGGGCGGAAACGCGAAAGTGCCTCCCTGACCTGAGACGATGAACCTCCTGAGGGGTTCTGCCGGTCCAGGCGGAGGGCACTTCTACGTGCAGGCTCGTTGCGTCCCAGGGTCCAGGTCAGTGCCCGGTGGTCCGGGGGCGGTCGGTCACGCCGGGGCACGGTTGCTGGCGGATCTCGCTGATGCCACCGGGCTCACCGCCGCGTACTCCGCCGCTCTCAGGTCGCTTCGGCCGCGCGGGACCCGGGCATGATCCGGGCCGGATCGCCACCGATCTGGCGGTGATGCTCACCGACGACGGCGAGGCCATTGGAGCTGGCCAGCGGTGTCGTGGGGGCCGAGGATGAGGAGCTGAGGGGGGCAGGGTGCCGGTGCTGGCGCCGGGATCGCTTCGGGGGTGTCTCTTCGGCGGAGCGTGGTGCAGCCGTGGTGGCTGAGGACGAAGCGCTGGGCCATGTCCTTGATCACCCTCCCTTTCACCCTGGACACGGTTGTGGGCGGGCGTGGGCGTCCTGTCCAAATCCGCGGGGCGAGTTACCCATCTGTCCCGTCACCTTGGTAGGAATGATCTTTTGATCGGTTTTTCACCATGGGGGGATGGGTCGCGTGGCTGTCACGTTGCCTGACTGGGCGGACACTCTGCTGGACGTGATCGGGGTGGCGTGGCCGAACGTCGATGAGGATGCCTACCGGGAGATGGCGGATGCTCTGCGGGAGTTCGCCGAGGACCTGGAGGACGACGGGCAGCTCGCCAACAATCACTTCCAGCGGCTGATCTCATCGGGCGAGGGCGAGTCGATCAAGGCTCTCAGTGAGCACTGGGAGAAGGTCAAGGGCAAGCACATCAAGGACATCGCCGGGGCCGCGCGGACGGTCGCCGGGGCGATGGACAAGGCCGCCGGAGCCGTGGAGGCGATGAAGGTCGCGGCCATCGGGCAGCTCGGTTACCTCGCCGCCGAGGCCGGTATCGCGCTGGCCGCGATACCGGTGACGGGCGGTCTGTCCGCCCTCTTGGGCGCGGGGGCGATACGTATCTGTCAGGAGGCCATCAAGCGCGGCGTCAAGGAGTGTGTGAAGGAGGCCGTCGGGTACATCGTGTCCGCGTTGACCGAGCCGGCGGTCGCCGCTCTGGAGGGCATAGCCGCCGACCTCGTGGTGCAGTTGGGTGCGATGGCGATCGGCCTGCAGGACGGCGTGGATCTGGGACAGGCCAAGCAGGCCGGCAAGGACGGCTTCAAGGAGGGCGTCCAGTCCGGCAAGGAATCCCTCAAGCTTGCCTCCGCCGGTGGCGCAGGAGGCGGTTCCGGGCTGTCGGACCTCTTCATCGATCACGACGAACACGACCGGGCACACGGCAAACTCGGGGATGTCAGCACCCGCATTCACGGCCGGACGACGTCGAAACTCCACAAGGCCAAGTCCCACCACGGCCGCACCCGCGGCCGGGACTCCATAGCCCAGGCCATCGACCCGGTGGCCGACAAAGCCATGGCCGCCTTGGTGAAGGCGACCAAGCAGGTCGGTGACCACGTCGGCAAGACCCTGCCCAAGGCCGTCAAGCAGATCTCCACCGACCACAAGAACAACGACGCCGACCTCGCCGCCCGCTTCGCCCGCGTCAGGAACAAGGACGACAACGGGCACGGGCGCGGGCGCGGCGCTGATCACCGCAAGGGTGATGCAGGGGCGCGGACGAAGCCGGATGCGTTGCACCTTGCCAAGGATGATTCCCGGCGCAACAGCATCCCGTTGGGAAAGACACGCTGTGCGACCGACCCGGTCGACGTCGCGACCGGCGAGATGCTGCTGCCGCACACGGACCTGTCGCTTCCTGGCGTGCTGCCGCTCGTCCTGTCCCGTACGCACCTGTCCAACTACCGCTACGGGCAGTGGTTCGGCCGGACGTGGGCCTCCACCCTCGACGAGCGCATCGAGCTCGACCCGGTAAGCGCCGGTGCTGTCTGGGCCCGCGAGGACGGCTCCCTTCTGGTCTACCCCCGGCTGCCGGCGCTTGGAGGCGAACCCGTACTGCCTGTGGAGGGTCCCCGGCTGGCGCTGGAGCACGCAGGTACGCACGAGGACGTGACGACGTACACCGTCACCGACCCCATCGGGGTGACCCGCCACTTCACCGGCAGCCCCTACCGGGAATCCCCCGCCTACTGGCTGTCGTCCGTCGAAGACCGCCACGGCTCCCGCCTCTCCTTCGCCCGCCGCCCCGACGGGGCCCCGACTTCCGTGAAGCACTCCGGCGGGTACCTCGTCCAGGTCAGCGTCGAGGACGGCCGGGTCGGCGCGCTGCACCTGCGCACGCCTGACGGTCTCGTGCAGGTGAAAGCCTTTGGGTATGACGAGCGGGGCAACCTCGCCGCCGTGACCAATTCCTCCGGTCGCGCTCTGGGGCTGGCCTACGATGCCCACGACCGGGTCGTGTCGTGGACCGATCGGAACAACTCCACCTACACCTACGTGTACGACAGCTCCGGCCGTGTGGTGCGGACCCTGGGGCCGGACGGGTTCCTGTCGTCGTCGTTCTCCTATGAGGGAAGGCACACAGAGACCGGCCACCGCATCACCCGGTACACCGATTCGGCCGGCGCGACAACGGTCTTCCACATCAACGACGCGCTGCAGATCGTGGCCGAGACCGATGCGCTCGGGGCGACGACCCACTATTCCTTCGACTCCGCGGACCGGCTGGAGTTGGTTCGCGACGCGCTGGGGCACACGACCCGCCTTGAGCGTGACGCGGGCGGCCGCGTCGTGGCTATGACGGCGGCTGATGGCGAGCGCACCACTGCGGCGTACAACGGGCTGGGCCTTCCGGTGGAGGTCGTGGAACGCGGTGGTAGGCGCCATGGGTACGAATACGACGAGGCGGGCAACCGCACGGCTGTGATCGGCCCGGGCAGCGCCCGCACAGAGTATGCGTATGACGGCGCGGGAGCCATCGCCCGCGTCCTCTCCCCGGCGGACGGGTCGACGTCGATCACGAACAACGCCGCCGGCCTACCCATGGTGATCACTGCCCGCAACGGTGCCCGTGCGACGTGCACGCGTGATGCCTTCGGCCGCGTCATCTCCGTGACCGATGCGCTCGGCGGGACGCTGCGGCAGGGCTGGACGATCGAGGGCCTGCCGTCCTGGCGCGAACTTCCCGACGGTACCCGCGAGGAGTGGGCCTGGGACGGCGAGGGAAACCTGCTCAGCCACACCGACCGCACCGGTCGGGTCACCACGCACGAGCACACCCACTTCGACCGCCCGGTGGGGCGGTCGGGCCCCGACGGGCCGGAGTACGGCTTCGCCTACGACACCGAGCTGCGGCTGGCCGAGGTCACCGATGCCCGGGGCCGCACGTGGCGGTACACGTACGACCGGGCCGGGCGGCTCGTGGCGGAGACCGACTTCGACAACCGGACACTGACCTACGCCTACGATGCGATCGGCCGTCTGATCAGGCGGACGAACGCAGCCGGGCAGAGCCTGACCTACGAGCGCGACGTTCTCGGCCGGGTGCTCCGCATCCGCGACGACAGCGGGGCCACCACCGAGTTCGGGTACGCGGCGACCGGAGCGCTCAGGGAAGTCGCCAGCCCCCAGGCCCGGATCACCTTCGAAGCGGACGCGGCAGGGCGCATCGTGTCCGAGACCGTCAACGGCCTGACCATGTCCTACGCCTACGACGAGGAAGGCCGCCTCACCTCGCGGCGCACCCCGTCAGGTGCCGTCAGCACCCTCACCTACGGCCCGGAGGGGCTTTCGGCCCATCGGGTCGGGGAGCACATCTTCCGCTTCGACCGCGACGCGATGGGCCGGGAGACCGGCCGCACGCTCGATCACCGCCTGGTTGTGGCGCGGGATCTCGATCCGGTCGGACGCCTGTCTGCCCAGGCGGTCACTACGGCGGACGCCACTGTCCTCGAGCAGGCCTTCAGCTACCGGGCCGACGGCATCCCCGTGGCGATCGACGACACGCTCACGGGTCGGCGTGCCTTCGACCTGGACTCCGCCGGCCGGATCACCGGGGTCCGGGCCCGCGGCTGGAGCGAGCAGTACGCGTACAACGCCGCCGGAGACCAGACCCGCACCGACCTTCCCCCGCAGGCCCCCGGACAGGATCACCACGGAGAGCGCACCTATGAAGGCAGCCGGCTGACCCGCTCCGGCCGCACGACATACTCATACGACCCCCAGGGCCGCCTGACAGAGCGCGCCACCCGCACGCTGAGCGGGAAGCAGCTGACCTGGCACTTCTCCTGGGACGCCCGGGACCAGCTGACCCAGGTCCGCACCCCGCACGGCACCGTGTGGCACTACCTGTACGACGGCCTGGGCCGGCGGATCAGCAAAACCCACCTCGAGCTGGACGGCTCCGTCCGCGAATCCGTCCAGTACACCTGGGACGGGCCCCAACTCGCCGAGCAGCAGTCCGGGGACATCACCTTGACCTGGGACTATGCGGGCCTGTATCCGCTGGCCCAGCGCGAGGCACGCACGGAAGCCGACCAGGAAGATGTCGACCGCCGGTTCTTCGCCATCGTCACCGGCCTCGACGGCAGCCCCCACTACCTGCTCACACCAGAAGGCGACGTGGCCTGGCGGGCCCGGACCACCGTGTGGGGCGCCGCCCAGTGGAACCGCGACGCCACGGCCTACACGCCGCTGCGCCACCCGGGGCAGTACTTCGACGCCGAAACGGGCCTCCACTACAACGTCCACCGCTACTACGACCCCCACACCGGCCGCTACATCAGCCCGGACCCGCTCGGCCTGGCCCCGGCGACCAACCACTACGCGTACGTCCCCAACCCGTTCGTCATGAGCGATCCGCTGGGGCTGGCCGGCTGCGAACCGGACCACACCTGGGGCGGGAGGGTCGTCTTCGTCCAGGACGAGCACGGCCGCCCGTTTGAGATGCACGCGACCATCACCCGCGACATGCTCAAGGAGGGCACCCACGCCAACAACAACATCAAGCCGCCGGGATTCGTGCACGGGACCGACCACAACCAGGCCCGCGCGCACATGCTCGCCCGCATGCTGGGGGGCACCGGCGACCACCCGGACAACCTGTTCACCCTCACCCAGAACCCGACAAACTCGCCGCACATGCGGGACCTCGAGCAGATGATCTACGATGCCGTGGCCGGTGACCCCGCGAACAACGTCGCAGGCCAGACCGTCCAGTACAGCGTCTACCTCGACTACACCGACGACCAGAAGGACTCCGTCCCCTCGCGCGTCTACATGCAAGCCGACGGCTCCAACGGATTCCATATGGACACCGACTTCGCCAACCCCGACCACGCAGCCCAGCAGCACCGACGCCGCCGAGGAATCCGATGACCGACATCAGCGCCCTCATCCGCCTGTGCCCGCCCCCCGGAAACCCGATGGTCATCGACTGGGAGGTTGTGGAGGCGGCACTGGGCATGCCGCTGCCCTCCGACTACAGGCAGCTGGCCGAAACGTACGGACCAGGCCGATTCAACGACTACCTCGCGGTGTTCCACCCCCACGGCGTCACCGAGTACGTCAACCTGACCGGCCCCATGTCCGCACGCATCCGTGGCCAGCTGCACCAGCAGGAGCGCCAGGGCCGCTTCCCCGTGCCTCACGACCCCGACTCGCTCTTCGCAATCGGCTCCACCGACAACGGCGAGTACCTCTTCTGGATCACCAATCCGGCCGAGGATCCCGACCGCTGGCGGATCACCGTCAACGAAGCACGCGGACCGGGCTGGTTCGACTACGACGGCAACCTGACCGCCTTCCTCGCCTCCGTACTCGCCGGCCGCATCCGCGTCCCCCTCTTCCCCAAGAGCCTCACCGAGCAGACCCCGCAGTTCACCCCCTCCCACCCCGTCCTCTACAAGCCCGCGCCCACCCCGGACCAGACCCCCACCGATACCAACGCCATCCGCATCTGGGCCCAGGCCAACGGGTACAGCGTCCCCCCACGCGGCCGGATCCCTCCCAATGTCCGGCAGGCATGGGAAGACGCCCACAGGGCCTGAACCCAACGCCAAGAAGCCCCACAGCCAAGCCGACCGGCCTGGTCGACTCATGGATACCCATTGCCGCATGGTCACGTCCGCGGCCGCCAAGCCCACGGCCAAGCCCCGGTCCGTCCAAGCCAGGCGCGACGCCGCCCGGCTACTGGACGGCGCGCAGCGGCGTTCCCCGCAGGGCGCGACCTGGTCCAAAAGCCCTTGCACAGGTGCTGGACGTGGTGCGGGCTCTGGTAGGCGCACGCGCGCAGACTGTGGCCGTCGCCGCGCCGGCGAGCGCGCGGGCCGCCGGCGCGCGCCCGGCCGCCGCCCACGGGCGGGCGATGGCGGCATAGCGTCGCCGGCCCCTGCTGCTGCACCCCGGGGCCGGGACGCGCCCGGTTAGGGGACCTGCTCGTAGGAGACCGTCGTGCCCGGGCAGTCCTCCGCCAGCAGGGACAGCGCGTCACGCTCGGCCGGGTCCGCGGTCAGCTTCCAACGCAGCTTGTCGGCCACCCAGTCCGCGGCGTACTTGCACTGGTCCGCCTTCACCGGCAGCCAGTCCGCCGGATCCTTGTCCGCCTTCGACCTGTTGGAACTGCCGGAGACCGCGATCAGAGAGTTCGGCGCGCCCTGATCGTTGGCGTACGCCTCGCGCCGAGCCGCCGTCCACGAAGCTGCTCCAGAGTCCCAGGCTTCCGCCAGCGGCACCATGTGGTCCACATCGAGCGACGACGCCGAGGTGATCCACACCTGGTCGTACTCCGACCACCACCGGCCACCGGTCAGCGCGCACTTCGCCCCGACCTCCGGAGCCAGCAGCGCCTCCGCCAAGATCACCTCCTTGCGCGTGTCACAGCCATCGCCCGCAATCAGGCCCGCATTCCAGTGCTTGAACTGCGTGCGGCTGTATCCGTCCCTGACTCCTTCCGGGCCCTCCTCGATCCACGCCAGCGCCTGGAACAACGGCGCGTCGACAGCCGACGCCGGAGCCGGCGCACGCTCCATGCCCAGGGCGGCGGGTGTACCGCCGGCGGACACCGGGGCAGCCGCGGCCGCCGCCGGGGCGGGAGCGGTGAGCGGGAGAGCGGTCAGGACGAGAGCGGGCAGACAACGCCACAGGTTCTTGATCACACCGCCCGATGTACCGGCCCCGGCCAGCGAACACGAGGGACAGCCCGGCCAACTCACCTTGACGGGCGCACACATTCACCGCAGAACCGATCCGCCCATACACCGGCCGCCACCGCGACCAAGACGGCCCACGGCCGACACGACACCTCGGCCACACAGGGCTCGAGACCCGATCCAACGACCCGTGGCAGCGGGCCACGGGCAGCGACCAAGAGGAACCGGCGCCGATCAAAGCCTGACCACGCGCTTCACGCCAGCGCCGGTACCGCGGCCCCATGAACCCAGCCCGACCCGCGCTCTGGCACGCAACTCTGCGGCCGCCGCTGCCGGCGTATGCCCGAAGCGGGTCAGCCGTGGTAGACCCAACCACCGAAACGGGCCAGGAGCGCCTGGGTGTCGTCAACGTTCAAACCGAGCGCGGCCGCGACCTCCTGCGGGTCCTGACCGCGCGCGTCGTGAGCCGGCCAGTGTGCTGTGCGCTGGGCGATGAGTTCGAGGGAGCGGGCGGCTTTGAGGGCGGCGACGGGTGAGTCCTGGGCGAGGTTCTCGATCGCGTCGGCGATGGTGTCCAGGAGGGCTTCCAGCTCGGCGGGCAGGGCGATGGTGGTGGCGCTGACGGCGGTGATGTGGCTGTCCCACTCCTGTTCGCACTGCGCTGCCATCGCCAGGCCACTCTTACGGAACGGGAGATCCCCGGGGGCGGTCCAGTCGATGGTGTGCTGGGGGCCGGTCCAGCCGCAGGAGCATTCGGCGCGCAGCACCTCCGCCTTCGGCCGCGGCACGTAGGGGCCGTCGCCGTCGTAGACGCTCCAATGCCTCACCTCCCAGCCGAACCCGCCCGAGTTGGAGTCGAAGTACACCGGCTTCGGGACTGTCCCGTCCGCAAGGAGCACACCGACACGGCCTTCATGCGACGTCCCGTACTCCTCGGACGTCCACGTCTCGTCCTTCGCCACAGACACCTCCAGCACCTCCGACGGGCCTCGGTCACAGCCACCAGGGCACGACCATCTCGCACCCGAAGCGTGCGCGGGCGAGAACCGGCTGAATCAACCACTTCCGCGCGGGTCCGGACAGTCGCGGGACGTCGCAGCTCCCGCGCTGCGGTGAACCGCAGCGCGGTCCAGTGGGAGCCGGGTACGGCCGCGGCAGCTGCTCGGCGGGCCGGGGCCGGCTGGAGCAGGACCGTCCGCCCCGACCCGTACGTGGCCGGTCTGCGTACGTCGAAGCGCCGAGCAGGGACCGCGGCCAGTGGGGAGGGGCGGGGTGGGTCGGTGCTCACGGCTGGGGTTTCGGGCGTCTGATCAGTTCTGAGCAGTTTGTATGTTCAGCTTGGGGCTTTATCGGCTCACCTTGCTGCACCTACCGGTTTCTTGCGTTGACCGGCAGGTGGCTGTCGTCGCACCGATTAGGGTCGCGATTCGGAGGCCCCCTGACCGGCCGTCAAACCAGGGGCAGGGGGCTCTCCTTCAACCGACTCGAACAAGGGAGCGCCATGTCCGTTATCCGAGGTTCTGCAGAGCGCGTGATGGCTCTGAGCAGCGGTTTCGACCGTAACATGCCCCCTATTGGGGTGGCCCAGTCCTGCGGGGCTGTCGACAAGTGTGTCAACGTGCAATTGATGCCGTTTCTGGCCGTCGTTTGCGTGGGCGTGATTCTCGTTCTCGCCCCTGCGCAGGTTTCGTCCCTGTTCTTGGTCCTGCCGGCTCTTCTGGCTTCCGCGCGGCGTTCTTCCTGGTCGATGCGGTCCAGGCGGGAGTGGAGCGGTGTCGGCCCGGTGCCTGTTACCGCGGGCTGAGGCTGCGCTGTGGCCCGCTCGTCGCGGCGCGCGCCGGGACGAGAGGGCTGTTTCTTCCTCTCCTCGGGGGCATTGCGTCTCGGGGCGAGGTGGTGACGAAACCGGGGTGGCGCGGCTATTCGCCACCCCCCTCTCATGCCTGTGAAGGATTGGTATGTCGCAGATGGTGGCGCCGCGGATCGAGTGTGCGCACTGCAAGGAGAAGTTTTTTCGGCCCCGGCCGACGGGCCGGCCTCCGACGTACTGCGGGAAGGAGTGCCGGGCGGCCGCCCACCGGGCGCGGCAGGCGTCGGTGCTGCGGTATTCGCAGCGGCACGACGCGGACGTGGTGCGACTCGCACAGTCGGTGTCGGGCCGGGCGGGCGCGGCTTTGCATCGCGCCCGGCTTCCGGCGCCGTCGCGGCCGCTGGAGCTGGTGGAGGAGGTCGTGCGGCTGCAGCGGGACCTGGAGGAGCTCAAGGCGGTCGCGGTGCGGCAGGCCGCCGAGTACGGGGCCGGATGGTCGGACATCGCGGCCGTGCTGGCCATGTCCCCCTCGCACGCGCGCGTGAAGTTCAGCGACGAAAACGTCGCCAAGACTCTCGAGTGGCGGGCCGCACGCGGCTCGGCCCCCGGCCCCCGCCCGCCGCGCGTGCCGTCACGGCGGCCGGCTTCCCCCTCCGCCGCGCCGCAGGAGGGGCAGGGGCCTTCCAGTCCGGCCCTGCCCGGCCATCCCGGCTATCAGCTCACCACCGCCCTGTCCCACCTGCAGCGGTCTTCCGGGCACACGCAGCGCTGGCTCGCGGCTGAAGTCGGGGTGTCCCCGTCGTTACTGTCCCGGATCCTGCTCGGCAAACGGAACCCGAAGTGGGAGGTGGTCAAGGCGGTGGCCGCGCTGTGCGGCGCCGACCCCGACGACCTCAGGCCCCTGTGGGAGAAAGCCCTGGGCATCCCGCCCGTCCAACTGCCGGGCCCGGAGGACTTCCTGCAGGCAGCCGCCGCGCTGAAGGCCTCCCTGCGCGGAATGTGGATCGCGGCCGGCGCGCCGCTGCCGCACGCACTCTGCTCCAACCACCCGCTCCTCACCCCGGGCCGCGTGCGGCGGGCGCTGGTGACCGGCCGGCCCGAGGAAGAGCTGGCCGACTGGCCGTTCGTGGCCGCCCTGGCCACAGCCCTGCGCGGACAGCCGGAAGACCTCCACCCCTTGTGGCAGCGGATGCAGGTCGCATCCGCGCTCCTCACCCCCTCCGGCCCCCAGGCGCACGACGGCGCCGGCGCGGCACCGGCACCGGTCCCGCACCCGCGTGCGGGCAGGCCGTCCGACACGACCGCACCGGGGCACTCGAGCACTGGCCCACATGGAAGCAGTCCGCGAGACGGCTTTACGCCCCAGGCGCGCCCGTCCACGAGGCCCGGCGGCGCCAGGAGCACCGGTGCCGACGCGGTACGCCGGCGACTGGAGATCCTCGAGGTGCTGCGCGCCTGCGACGCGCCCGTCGGGCTGACCACGCTCGCCCGGTCCTGCGGGCTTCCCGTCCCCCAGGCCGCTGAGGTCCTCTCATGGCTGCGCGAACACCACTTCACCCAGGACAAGGACGGCGGCCACACCGCCGGCCCCGTCCTGCAGGCCATCGCCGAAGGCCGCGACGTCACACAGGACTACCTCGAAAGCCTCAGCCGGCAGCTCCTCGGCGCGATCTACATCGGCACCTACATCGACGGGGAGATCCACGTCTCCCACGAAGCAGCCGAGCCCGGCATCCCCACCGTCCACCAGTGGGTCGACTTCCGCGAAAGCGCCCACGCCAGCGCCGTCGGCAAAGCCACCCTCGCCCAACTCGACCGGGCAGCCCGCCTGGACCACCTCTCCCGCCACCAGCCCGAACCCCTGACCCCGCACACCATCACCAACCCCGACAGCCTTTTCCGCTCCCTCGACCTCACCCCCGTCCAATACGACCTCACCGAGTACTCCGACCACACCATCTGCGCCGCCAACCCCCTCACCCTGCCCGGCCAGACCACCTGCATCGCCGTGGCGCTCCCCGCCACCGAACGCCGACGCCTCAACCAAGCCACCACCCCCCTCAAAGCCCCATCAACCACCATGGCCCTGTCCCTCATGCTCGCCCTGAACACCCCCCACCCCCGACAGCCGAGGTAGACCACCGACATCACCGCCTGGGCGCCCGCCCGCCATCGCGGCCGCCCCCGCCGGGGCGGGCGGGACCAGGCCCGAGCCAGTCGCACACCACCAAGCCGCCACAGCCCAGTAGCCGACCCCTCGGTCAGGGCCCGGCCCCTATCGGATGCCGGCCCGAAGAACGCGTTCGCCAGCACGCGGCGGCTCGTCAGCCGGCCGCCGCGGCCGCCCCCTGCCCGAAGGACGCGACGTCGTCCACGCTCACATCCAGACGCAACCGAACGAAGCGCAGCGGGTGCCGGAAAACGCCCAGGTCAACGACCCGATCCGCACTGAACTCCGCCACCAGCTCCGGGCACACCAGCGTGACGTCCATGACGTCACGCTGCCCCACGCCGAAGCGAACGTGCCCCGGTACAGGGGTGCCAGCAACGGGCCAGGCCAGGTACTCGGCCACCTGCCGGGCCGCCTCCGAGGGCAGAGGTACCGTGCGGCCGACCGCGCGCAGCCGGCCGTCTTGGTCGTCGCGGCCGAGGACGAGGAGCTGCGGGCGGGCCAGGGTGCCCGTGATTGCGCCGATGACCGCCTCAGCAGTGCCGCGTCGCCTGATCTTGGTTCACCCGCGGTACGAGGGCATGCAGCGGCTGGCCAGGGGCCTGTAGACGATGCCTTCAACGCCGGACACATCCGGCCAGGACCGAAGCCACTCCCGCGCTGGGGCCGCGTCCCTTGTTATCGGGCACAGCGTCCACGGGGATGTCAGGGCATGGCCGGCAAACAAGGCCTCCAGGCGGCCGCGGCGCTCCTGATAGGGCAGGTTGATGGCGATATCTGAAACTCCCCACACAACAATCGGTGGCTCCTCAGACTTGCTCAGCTTGGTTCCCCAACCTCAATGTGCCTGGCGTCGAATGGGAGGAACGCTCGTGCCTCTTTACCTGGCCACGCGAGGACGACACCAGCCTTCTTGCAGATCCGTCGCCACCGTTCCCTCTCTGTGGGGGCTCGCTCCACCCAGAGCACCCGTCGCACGGTGCGGTCGCGGAAGTGGTCGGCGTAGTCGAGGAGCTGAGCGAGGCCGGCCCGCAACTGAGCTGTGGCGTTGTGGTCGTTCAAGGACTTGACCTCCACCAGCGTGAAGTTGCCGTCGGTGTCGGTCCATGCAAGGTCGTATGCGGGCACACCGGTCGGGGAGAGAGGGCGGAAGCCCCGGACCATTGCCTCATCGGCGAGACGGTCCTGCAGGATGCCGTGTGTCAGCCAGCCTGCCGCGGTGAGGTCCGGGTCCGGCCTGCTCAGTTCCGCCTCCTTCGGCGGCGGCCTGTCGCCCTGCCGCCGGTACGTCGCACCAAGTGGGGACGGCTGCTCGATCACGGGGAACGTCAGTTCGCCCTCCTCGGCAAGGAGGTCGGCGACAGCCTTTCGGAGCTCGGCGCGGTGCGCCTTGATGGGCCGGATCGTGCCCTGCATCGTGAGCGCGTTGGGCGGAAGCTCGCTCCGGATCAAGTACGTGAACCACCGCATCCGACGGCGACGCGGGAACCCGTCGTCGTGCCACGGTTCGTACGTGGGATCACCCAGGACCTCGCCCACGTAGACGACGCCATTCTCACGGTCATGGACGGCGATCCAGTGACCCACCCGGACCTTCCACAGGAAGGCGTGGAGCTGCGTCGTCCACTGGCTGATCGTGCCAGGCTTCGCCTCTGGGAAGCGGCTCTCGAAGGCACGCCGTATCGGCGCTGGGTCCGCAGCCGGCTCGACGTAGCCGATGTCGTGATAACTCGTGGCGCAGTACCCTCCCCTGATCCACTGCTCGGCGCGGTCGTCGTCCTCCCGACCTGCCGTCAACAGCCAGGTATCCGGATCGCCGACGGAAATGGTCGAGGTGTCAGAGATCATGAACGAGAGTATGCAGGGGCACAGGGGGGTTGTTGCCTAGAGCAATCGACTGAGGATCGATGAGCAGTCTTGGTCGATTTCACGAAGCCCCATCAAGGTGCAGGAACTCCTGGCCGTCTGCTGCAAGACGTCGAACGCCACGAAGTAGGCCCGCACCGCCCGGCCAGGCCAGCGGTACCCGGCCCCGAGCCGCAGCCCGGTGCTGCAACGCCTCGAACGACAGCCAGCCGCCCTCTGCGTCCCACACCAGCAGCTCGCCATCGAGGACCAGACCATGCGGCAACTGCTCCTCGGCGGCCGCCACCAGGTCCGGCCACCGGTCCTGCACCAGCGACCCGCGCCGGGTCAGCAGCACCACGGCACCGCCCGGGCCGGTCGCGGTGAAAGACGAGCGCCCGATGGCCGTCCGGCTTCTGCTCGTACGCCACCCCCGCCCGCAACGCGACCGGGTCCGGCACCGACTCAGCGGCCTGTGCCGGCATCGGCTCTACTGGCGGCCCCCGCACCATCCCCGGCGCTCCTCACGTCCTATCCGCGTCCCTCTTCCAGGGTTGGCAGGACTGCCCGAGGGGGACCGACGGGAGGTCCCACCGCATCATCGATCCGTCCAGCCGGTGGCTTCCGGCAGCGTGAGCGCCTTGGGTCGGTAGCTCCTCAGCCCTGGCGGGCTTGCGGTGCCCCGACGGGTGGAGACTCACCGCTGGCGACTAGCGGGTTCGTGGTGGCTTTGAAGAGGAAGCGTGGCTGGGACCGGAACGGGGTTGCTGGAAGCCATGCCGCTGCTCAAGAAAGTGAAGGCATCGTCGTGGCTGACTTTCGATGGCTGAGGTTCAGGAAGGGGAGGGCAGCCAGAGGGTTCACTTGAGCTGAGGGTCTGGGTAGTGGCCGGGGGCCAAGCTACCGAATGGATGGAGCAGAGGTCACGGCTCGTACGGGTGGCCGCACGTCGGTACTGCCGGTTCCACCCCTTAAGAGGGAGGAGGCCCTCAAACTTGCTGGTCAGCGCGTTGCGGGGCTGGAGATGTGCACCTACTGGGGGTTCATAGCGCGCAGGATGTGCACCGCCTGAGGTTACATATCGGCGACCAAACGTCAGGCTGCCTGACGTTTGGTTCCTCGGAACGTCGGCCACACTGACGTCTCACCGCCGGGAGTCCGCTGGGTCGCGAAGGGTGTTGCGGGCCTTCGCGGTGGAGTTGCGCACCTGGTGAGGGTGCACAACTCCACGAAATGTCGGCGTGGCTGACGAAAATGTCGGCGTGGCTGACGTACTCTGCTGGTCCGGGATCAACGAAGTGGAGAGCCGCCTCGTGTCAGCAGAGTCTGCGCGTCGCCGTCGTCAACCGAGCCCTGCCGCAGGGTTCGAGACCCCTCATGACGATGCCATGGCGGCTTGGTCCCAGCCGATTGCGCCGGTTCCGGAGCTGCCAGACCTGGATTTCGTCGCGCGGCAGTACCCGGACCGCAAGCTAACGCTGGACAGTCGACGTGCGCCGCTGGAGTTCTACGGCCGCCCTGGGGAGCCCAACGCCTTCTCCTTGGACTCGCTGGAGTTCTTCTTCTTGATCGCCCAGTACTTTCGTGAGGCCTTGCCCCTACGGCTGATCCTGTTGCTGATTGCGTGCCAGAGGGCCGGCGGCCGCATCCACCTCACTCAGGAAGAGATGGCGACGGTGTTGGACGTGCACCGCGTGAAGGCTGCGGAGACGCTGCGGGAAGTCATGGGGCACGGCATCGTCTTCAAGGTGCAGCGCGGCGTCTACCAGTTCAACCCGCCCTACTCGTATCGGGTCGCCGAGTTCATCCCTGGCACTGAGACCATCGAGGCCGAGTACGTGAAGGTGCCCCAGGGCAAGACCATTGCCTCGATCAGGGCGAACAAGGATCTCCCCGACCTCGTACGCTTCCCCTCGTTGGAACACATGAGGCAAGCCATTGAAGAGCTCCGGAAGCAACGGGCTGAGGAACGTGCGCAACGTCGTCTGAGGAAGGCGCGGCAGCGCCAGGAGGGAGCGGATCAGTGAGCACGCTGCGATTCGCCGCGGTCAACGCCGACGGCCTTCTTGCGGACCTCGACCTGCCGCCGGCGGCATACCGGGCGCTGCTGAAGCTGCGCGCGATGAGCGAGCCGGGCGGGCGCATCTATGTGGACCAAGCCACGATTGGGCATCTTCTTGGGCTAAGCCGGCCCAGTGTGAATGCCGCCATGCGCACGCTGGAGCTGGCCAAACTGGTAAAGAAGGTCCGTAACGGTCTGTACCAGGTCAACCCCATGCTCGCGGGCTACAACGCTCCGGAAGACGCCGTCGCTGCGGTGCGCGACATGCCAACCGAGGATCGGCTGGACGCTCCCGACTTCGTCCCGAACTACCAGCGTGCTGTGGCGGACTACGAGGACCAACTGGCCCGTAAGCGCCGGCTCAAGGAAGACCAGAAACGTCGACAGGTCTTCAAAGCCGTCTCCTGACTAAAGCGGAGCAGCAACGCAGCATCCTTCGGGGGTGGCGGCCCTGCGATTTCCCTGTCCATGGGGGCAGCGGCCTCAAATCGGCATTGCTGCCGCGCAGCACAGGCGTGGCGACGACTGATCGTGTGCTGGGTGCGTCGTGCGAATGCTGCGCCTCACGTCGTGATCCTCCCCAGCTCGCAGTGGCTTGACGCGGCCGTCGAACAGCGGGGCAGGCGACGGTGAAATGCCAGCCCATTGTCGTGCACCCAACGTTGCCGCCGCGTGCCAGTCACCCAGTGTCCGTGGCAGGGCCGGGCCCGGACCGGATGGTCCGGTGTGACTGAGCATTTGATACGGCGAGTTGAGCTGAGTCGCGGTACAGCCCGCATCCCGGCTGCCAGGTCGTGCGCGAGCTGCTCGGGCCTCCCGCCCCCTTGGCCCGCGTCGTCCACTCCACAGGCAGCACGGCTGCCTGCGCAGCCGGCGTCTGGCGGATGCGCACGAGGTTCCGGAGAGGAAGTCCTTGCTGAACACGCCGTCGATCAACAGGAAGTCCCCCTCCCGCCTGTGACAATCTGATCCCGAATTGTCACTTTCTGCTACGAGAGGCATCGTCATGATTCCGTCCGACCTCAAGTACACGAAGGACCACACGTGGATGAGCGAACGTGGCCTGGAGTTCAGAATCGGCATCACCGAGTACGGCCAGGAGCGGCTTGGGGACGTTGTCTTTGTTCAGTTTCCCGAGGTCGGCAGGCACATGATGGCCGGGGAGGCTGTCAGCGTTGTGGAGTCGCCCTCTGGCGAAATGCGCGTGCAGACCCCCAGGAGCGGTGTAGTGACCGCGGTGAATAGCATGCTGGACGACCAGCCTGAATTGGTGAACAGCGATCCGTACGGCGAAGGCTGGCTGTTCTGCATCAAGCCGGACAGGGGAGCGCCCGCCTACGGGGTGATCGACGCGGCGACATACGAGGAGATGTTCGGCTAACAACCGCGAGTTCGTATCCTGGCTCGCCGGTTAACCCCGAGCCGTGGATCACTCCCACTCAAGTCGCCATCTCGCACGCTCACTCGCCAACTGAAGCGCCCAGTCACATCCGGTGTGACTGAGCGCTTCAGTTGGCGAGTCTCGCCAGATGAGGCGCTCAGTCGTGTCAGGTCGTGTCGGAGACCTGCTGTTCGTAGGCCGCCGCCAGCTGTGTCTGCACCCTGGCGTGCCGGAACTGGTACACCGCGCCCTCTTGCCGAAGAACTCCGCGACGATGGGCCTCGTTCAGGAACGTCATCAGGCGCCACGGCAGCTTGCCGGTGCCGCACAGCCACAGGCGTGCAGTGAGGAACCAACCCCAGGCGCTCAGGGCGATAGCGAGGGATCCGACCAGAGGCCAGATGAGCGCCGAGAGGCTGCCACGCTGGGAAATCCCCGGTTGTGGGAGAGCCAGGAATAGCAAAACGGTGGCAAGGGTACCGAAGAGGAACACGATGAGGCCTTGGGCGATCGCTGTCGTTCTATCCGTGCGCAGACTCGCTCGCGGGCTCAGTGCGCGGACGATGTCCACCGGTGAGAACAGCCATCTGTGCAGTGCGGCGACGATGCCAGTGACCAGACCGATGGCCAGTCCGCCTACGAGGCCGAAGGTCGCGAAGTTGCTGAACTCCAGCGCCGGGTCCGGGCTGTAGAGCCATTGAGCCGTCTGAAGGGGCAGTCCCCTTTTGAAACTGAAACTATAATCGCGGGCGGGGGTGCCGTCGGGAAGTACGACCACCAAGAATCGCCTGAAGCGGTCTCGTTCGACGTGAAGCTCGATGAGCCCACGGAAACTGGTACACCGGTACCTCGCGCACGGCACCTCCGACTCCGGGGTACCCGCCCAGCTGCTGGACCGGGCGTCGAAGCGGACCCCCTCAACCTCACGTGAGGGGCGCACGAACCGGTCGCCGTCCGGCGACCGGCACTGACTCCAGCCGTTCGGGGTGACCGCGCAGCGCGTTCCCGGACGCAGCGTGAACACATCGGAGCCTTCGGGAAACGCCTGGTGCATACCAGCCCGGATGGCCAGTACGGTCCCCCCCGCCAGACCGAGAGGAGCGCCGAGGCAGAATCCGGCCACCAGACCAGCCGCCAGCCCCCGCCCCACCGTCTGGCCCAGCCGCTGCCACTTCCTGGCTCTCCCTGTGGGCCTATGACGGGCCGCCTCTATCCTCCCGACCTCCGGGGTGGCCTTAGCTCCGCGGACAGCTGTCAGTGCATACAGCAGCGTCATGACCGCCACGGGAACGCCGAAGAAGAGGGCGCCGCTGCCCCAGCGCAGGTAGGAACCGGCCGCGGTCAGACCAGCGGCCACGGTGAGAACGAGGGCTGTCCTGGACTGACGACGGCCGCTGAAAGACGCAGTGGAGGGCACCGGCTCGCCGACGATGCCGACTACGGCCAGGACCACGGCGGTGGCCAGGCCTCCGGTCATCGCCAGCCAGAAGGCTGGATACGGCCAGGTCGGCTCAGAGTCCAAGGCGTACCTGAATTGGCCACTGAGGTTTACTCTTGTGCCGATGATGGCGCCAAGGACGGCGGCAGTTGCGACAACCGCGAAGAACCCCCGTAGAGCGCGGCCCCGTTGGACCAGCGTCAAGCCTGGACCCTGCGACAGTACGACGTATCCGATGCAGACGCCGACCAGCGACGCGGTGGCTACCACGAGTGCCGCCAAACCCGCCGCCGGCGCCAGGGCGGTGCTGATCACGACGCCGAGGGCTCCCAGAAGCAGGATCGGCCCCAAGCGGCGCAGCGGCCACGGCAACGCCGATCGCAGGCGCCACCAGGCAAGATCACGGGCTTGACGACGTTCCAGGTGTGCGGCGAGAAATCCGAGCCACCGACCAGCCCGGCCACCATCAGGAGAATCGCTGAAGGCCGCAGGCACGAATCCCTCGAGCAGGTGCTGCTCGAGCTCGGCAGGGTCGGTGAAGCGCAGATCGAGTAGCTCCGCAGGGTCGGCCCTGCCATCGCTGTAGACGGCACGCGTCATCGCCACCATCAGCGGCGTCTGGAAGACCTGGCGCAGTGTGCGGCAGACGGGAGCGTCCGGATGATCCCGTAGATGGGCGAGGACCGAGTCCCAGCGCGTGGTCCGTTCTCCCGCGGCCCCTCGCACCGGTCGCGCGGTGCGTACGAGGTAGGCGCTCACGTTGTCGAAGGAGGGCGGCTTCAGTTCCAATACCGCGGCCGAGGTGAAGGCATCCCCATTCTCGACCTGCTCGGCATAGTCCTGCGTTCGGCAGGTCAGCAGGACGGGGGTGGCGGCATCCAGTTCAGTGTTCAGCCTGCTCACTGCGCGGGTGCGCAGGGGTGGGGGAATCTCGTCCAGACCGTCCAGTACCAGCAGCACCCGACCGGTGGCCAAGAGCCCCTGGACTCGCGCGGTCCCCATGGTGGCCAGCGAGGCCGCCGCCCAGGTACGGAGGCTCTCGCGATCCGGCCGCCAGCTGGAGAGCGAAAGGATCACCGGCACGGGGTCGCCAGGGTGGCGCCGCCGCAGTACGTCCAGAGTGAACCGCACGGCCAGGACCGTCTTGCCGCTGCCTGGAGCACCAAGTACCACCATCCGCCTGGAGGGCACCTGGTTGAAGACCTCAGCGATGTTCTCCCAGCGGTCGCTGTGGTCTACGGTGTCGTCCCAGTCGCCGCATGCATCGGACAGCCACGGTTCCGGCAAGGCCCAGGGCACCGGCAACGGATCAGGGTCCTGTAGCCGGCGCAGCCGCCACTCCTCCTTCCACTGATCCTTGACCGCGTCGGCCAGTCGCCCCGCGAGGCGGTCCAGCCTCTCGGGGGATGCAGCCTCGCGCTCGGCTTCGGCGACGTCATGGAACAGGGCCCGCGCCGATTCGAAGACGGCCACAAGGAATCCCAGCACCGCGATCAGGAGCTCGGGGTCGGCGAGGCCCTTCCCGCTGAGCGCTGTGACGATGATGACGGCAGCGGTGATGATCAACGTCGTCACCCAGATGCCGAGTCGCATGTACCGCACGTCAAATGCCCCCGTAGCGACCGTTTCCCTGACGGAGGAATACTTTCTGTAATCACTCCGGCACCGGAACGCGCCGCGCCGGGCGGCGAGGTGCTTCTGGATGGGCTGCCCAGGGCGGAGACAACGACCCCTGAGGTCAGCCCAGGCCCGACGTGCAGCCAGTTCTGCAGACCAGCCCGAGCGAACCCGGCCGCGGTGCCCAAGGATGGAGTCGCCGGTTTTGACCTGCCACGGCATGGGATGGCGCTCAATCCGCCAACTCGACCGCTCACCCGCCAACTGAAGCGCTCAGTCACATCCGGGCTCGCTCTTGTTCGGGGTGTGGCCTGCTACAGGTCGAACTCGATGTGGTCGATGTCGGTGAACTCCACCAGGAGACCGCCGGCGCGGCGGCCGCAGTCCTTGAAGTAGATCTACTGCAGGCCCTCAGCGGCGATGTCGAGCAGCTGCTGCTCGCTGGCTCCGGCGTCCTGGGCGTCGAAGAGGCGGCCGGCGAACTCGGGTGGCAGTCCCACGGTGAGGTGGCGCAGTCGGCCGTCGTCGGTGGTGCCGGGTGCGGCGGTGTAGCCGAAGCGGGCGCGGGTGCCGACGAATGCCGCCGGTGGTGGCAGCGGCCTTCTTGGCCCTGGCGCGGATCTGGGGCTGCCAGCGCTTCTTGACCTCGCGCTCTATGCGGTCGGCGAGCTCGGGGCGGGGCTTCTTGATCTGGTCCTTGAGGTACCGCTCGACGGTGCGCTGGGTGATGCCGAGCGCGGCCGCGGCGGCCTTGGTGGACTTGTACTGCTTGACCAGGTAGCGCATCTGGGCGCCCGCCGACTTTGGGATCGGGCGGGTGAACGCCTTCTGCACTGCCTGGTTGAGGCCGTCCCCGAGCTGTGCCCTCGCGGTTTACTCCCCGCCGTCGGTGTGGGTGATGTTGCCGTCCTTGATGTAGCGGGCGAGGTTGAGGTCGCCGCCGTGCTGCTCGCGGACGCCTTCGCCCCACAGGACGGTCTGGGTGCCTTCGTGCTTGACCAGGCCCGGGTTCACGCCGAGCTTCCACCCGCCGGGGAGCGGCTTGCCCTCGCGGTAGGGCAGGAAGTCCAGCGGGTTCGTCCCGTCGACGGCGTACACGGCGCAGTCGGAGAGGATCGCAACCGGGTACTGCCCGGTGAAGGCGGCGTGCTTGAGGATCTTGCGGTGCATGTTGATGCGGGTCCGGGAGATGACCGCGGCGCGGATGTCAGGGCGCCAAGTCGGCCGGGACAGGGCCCGCCACGGCTGGCCGGGCTTCCAGCCCTCGCCGCGGGGCCGTTCGCGGAGCTTGCCGATGCCACCCTTGACCGTGGCCTTGATCGCTGAAACGACGATCGCCATCTCCGGGTCGCGCTGCCGGTAGCCGTCCATGGCCGCGAGGAACTCCTGTGGCGGCAGGTCGGTGCCGACGCCGAGGTCGGCCATCGTCGCCAGGTACGCGTCGCGTAGCCGGCCGTACCAGGCGTCCAGGTAGCGGCCGTTCTCGTAGCGGACGTACGCCTCGAGCGGGGCGACGTCGTAGCCGAGCTCCACCGCGTACGCCACCGTCGGCGTCGCGTACCAGGCCGGGCCCTCGGGGCGGGTGCCCTTCGGCGTGAACGGGTTGGGCAGCAGGTCGCTGTTCAGCTGGACCCAGTCCTTGCCGGACTTCACTCGGGAGAGGTCGACGTGGGAGAGGTCGACGAGCCAGGAGCCGGGCAGCTTCGGGTCGAACACCGGTGCCTTGACGTGCGTGGGGGCGCCGAGGCCGACCACCAGGCCGTTGGCGCCCGCGGCGAAGGCCATGTTCACGTCGATGCCGACCAGGTTCGAGCGCATGCACTCGTCGTCGGTCAGCGGCCGTGCCCAGTCGTACGCCTCCTCCATCAGCATCTCGGCCGGGGTGCGCTGGTGGAAGCGCGGGAGGTCGGCAAGCAGAGGGTGGCCGTCGGGGGCCTCGCACGGCGCGCAGTCGACCGGGTCCTTGCCGAGGCTGCCGGGATTGTGCTCGGAGTGCCGGCGGCCGTCGGCGTCGGGTTCGGAGGCGCGGGTCGCCGGGTGGAGGGCGGTCATCAGCTCCAGGCCGGTCACGGCCGTGGAGCCGCGCGGCGTGATCACGCGGGCCGCGTACGTGCCCAGCAGCCGGGCCAGTTCCGCTGGCGGAAGCTGGGCGGCGCCGTTCCAGTGGCGGGTGTCGAGCGCGTCCCAGGACGGGATGCACAGCTGGACGCACGCGCGCTCCGAGCCCTGCGCGGGCCGGTAGATGCGTGCCCAGGGGCCGAAGCCGCGCTTGGTGAGCTGCCACTCCGCTCGGGCCAGCTGTTTGGCGACCTTGTGGCCCTCCGGGAGCCGTCCGGCCAGCCGCTCCTGGTCGGTGAGCTTCGCCGGGAGGCCGTAGCGCTCCAGTGCGGTCTCGGTGAGCACGAGCAGTGGGTCGGCGTCCTTGCCGGGACCGGACAGCCTCGGCTGCCCGAGCTTCGCCTCCTTCAGTGTCCAGTCCACCAGTGTCGGCAGGGACTTGGCGGGCACGTCGAGGACCAGGCCGCCGGTGCAGTACGCCTGCACCTGCCCGTCCTGGACGTCGACGACCGCCAGCGGGCCGTTCTCGAACCGCTGGTCGGTTCCGCCCGCCGGGGTGCCGGTCGGTGCTGCCTTCTTCGCTCCTGGACGGCGCGACGTCGATGACGGCCTGGTGGTGCTCGCCGGACGCTGGGCGGCCGCCGGAGCGGCGACGGGGGCAGGGCTGGTGGGGGTGTTCTCGTGTTCGGTCATGGCCGCAGCCTCGGGTGCCGGGCCTGCGGACAGGGTTCGGGCCTCAGGGGCCGGGGCGGGGCTGCCGGTGAACGTAGCCGGCGCCGTGTCCGTGGCGGCCGCAGCGGTGCTGGCGGGGGCGGGGTAGAGCTCGGCGAGCTTCTTTAGGAGCCGGGCGTACGCGTCGCGTTCCGGGGGGCGGGGCTCGGTCTTGCCGGACTCCCAGCCGGACACCGTGGCGCGGCGCACCTTCAGTGCGGTGGCCACCTCGTCGATCGTCAGGCCGTGCGCGGCGCGCAGTCGCTTGCGCTCGGCGGGCGGCGGGAGTGTGGCGCGGGACGCGATCAGTGCGTCGACCGCGTCGAACAACTCGGACATGGAACACCTCCTACCCCCACCCTACCCCACGAAGCGTGCATTTCGCGTACGCTTCTCGTGCGAAAGCCGTACGTTCTGCGTACGTAGGGGCTAGAGTGGGGCTTGTGGGACCTCCGCTCTGCGACAGGGATTGCGCAGTCCGGAAGGACCCACCACATCGGGCACGCGAGGCACGGCCAGGAGAGGTCAGTGGAGGAGTACGGCGAGTTGTCCGCCGAGGTGATCGTCGCGAAGTTGACGGCGGGCGCGGTGCCACAGGAGCACCCGGTGGCGGTGTTCGTGGCCGGGCAGGCCGGCAGCGGTAAGACGTTGGTGATGGACCTGGTACACGCCGCCCTCGAACAGCGGGGTGGCGCAGTGCGAGTGGAGCGGGACGCCTACAAGGCCCTCCACCCTCACTACTCCGCCTTCCTGGCCCAGGAGGTCCGCACGGCCGGGGTGCGGGTGCGGCCGGAGACCTACCGCTGGCAGGCCGAGGTCGAAGCACACGCCCGCAGCCGCCGGTACGACGTGGTGGCGGAGGAGGCCCTGGCCGACCCGGCCGGGTGGCTGGCCACGCTGGCCGCCTACCGCGAGGCCGGCTACCGGATCGAGGTCGTGGCCCTAGCCGTCCCGGAAGCCGTGTCCCAGCTCGGTGTCCTGGACCGGTACCTGCGCCTTGCCGAGGAGGGCCGGGCCCGGTACGTGGGCTGGGACAACCACGACGCCTGCGCGGCCGCGCTGCCCACCGCCCTCGCGGACCTCGAGACCGGACGCCTGGCCGACCGGGTCGTCGTCGTACGCCGCGCCGGCGAAGTCCTGTATGCCAACGAGCTCACGCCCTCTGGCCGGTGGCGCAACCCAGCCGGGGCGCGCGAGGCGCTGCTGGGCGAGCGGTTACGGCCGTGGAGCGCAGCGGAGACCGGCGTCTTCCGCCGCCAGCTCGCCGATGCCGACCGCCGTGCGCACGATCCGCAGCTGCCCCAGGACTGGGCCCTGGCGGTGCGACGCGACGGCGAGCGTGCCGCCGCCCTGGCCGAGCCGCTGCGACGCGGCGCGCAGGCCCGCCGAGAGGCGCCCGGCGTCGACTACCACCGGCTCTCCGCCGAAGAGCACCGCTTCATCTTCGACGTGCTGATCGCCCCGTCCCTCCTGGAGGGCATCACGCCGCAGGAACGCCCGGTCGCGGTGTACGTGATGGGCCAGCCCGGCTCCGGCAAGACCAGCCAGGCTCGGGTGCTGCGCCGGGCCCTGCGCGGCGGACCCACGCAGATCAGCGGCGACGACTTCAAGGCGATGCACCCGGACTACTACGACCTGCTGCGCGAGGAGCCCCGTACGGCCGGTGAACGTATCCGGGCGGACTACCGAGCCTGGCAGGCGATGGCCGAGGCGGCCGTGCGGGAGCGGCGCGGTGACGTGATCATCGAGATCGCCCCCGGCAGCGCAGCCGGCTTCGTGGAGGGAGCGATGGCCTACCGGCGGGCGGGCTACCGGGTGGAGCTGGTGGTGCTGGCCGCACGGGCGGCGGACTCCCGGCAGGGCACCGCGGTGCGCTGCGCCGATGTGAACCGGCTGGGTGGTCATGGCCGGTTCACCACCGCGCAGGGGCACGACCACCACTTCGCCGTGCTCGCCGACGCGGTGGCCGCGGCCGAGCAGGAGGCGGTGGCCGACTCCGTCATGGTGTGGGGGCGCGAGGGAACCGTTCTCTACCGCAATGACCGCACTCCTGAGGGCTCATGGTCTAGGCCGAGAGCGGCGGCGCAGGCGCTGCTCGCCGAGCAGACCCGCCCCTACACCTCCCAGGAGGCGGCACGCTTCTGGGCCGTCCAGCGCCGCCTGCGCGTCGAGCTCCCCCACTTCCGCCACGACCTGGAGCAGATCGCCCGCCTGGCGCGAGCGCTGATGCCCGCCCACCTTCAGCCGCGCAGGCTTCCCGGCCCCGCGGCCGTGGCCGCCCTGCCGCTCCCCCGGGCCCACGAGGTCGCCGATTATGAGCCGGTGGCCTCCAGCTCCTTCAGCCGGGCCGCGTAGAGAGCGGTGATACGGGCTGTCTCCTCGGCGTCGGCGTCCCTCAGCCGCGCCCGGTCCTGCATGCCCTCCTGGTGCCGGGCGAGCAGGTGCTCCAGCCGCTCCGGGTCGGGGTGGGGCGCGCGGCGCTCGGCCATAAGTTCCCGGGTGTACCAGGCCAGCACCTCCCCCACCACATCAGCGGGGACCTGAGAGCCGGCCACGTCAGCCGGCTCGGAGCTGGAGGAAGACACGGGATCGTACACGGGGGACCAACCTTCGCGGGAAGACGACAAAAGGATCATTGTCGGCCGTGGCCGATATCCAGTCCACCACCAGCGTGCACTGGACGTGCCGCCCGGAGAATCCGCAACGGGCCACGGGGCCGCATAGGTTGGGGGCCCGGACGATCACATGTGGGGGGACCATGGCCGACAACCTGCGTGCGCTGTTCAGCTCCAACGACCCGTCGGCGTTCGACGTCGCGGAGGCGTTCACCGACCGCAACAGCCAGTGGGCCCTGGTGGCCGCCGCACTGGAGGAACACCTCCGCCGCGTCGCCGACGGATCCATCGACGTGGAGGACCTCGAAGCTTCCCGCACCAACGTGATCGTCTTCCACGGCGTCGGCGGCGTCGGCAAGTCCACCCTCCTGCGCAAGATCGAGGCCGCCCTAACCGCCGCCGAGCATCGCCCCGAGCAGTGGGGCGCACCCACCTGGACGGACAAGGTCCTGCCCATCCGGATCGACCTGTCCCGGGCCGCGTCGACCGGCTCGGACTTCGAGCGGGTCATCCTCACGATCCGCCTCGCGCTCGCCGGGGCCCTGGACCGCACGGTGCCCTCCTTCGACGTGGCACTGAGGCACTACTGGGAACACGTCCACCCGGGGGAGCCGCTGGACGAGTACGTCCGACGTGCCGGGCTGGCGGGGCGCTTCGCCAACCTGCTGCCCGGGCAGCTGCGGGCCGGAGTCGGTGAGGTCGCCGCGGCCCTGGCGCTGCCCGGCCTGGTCGGCTCGGCGGCCGGCCAGCTCACCTCCGCGCTCGTCCAGGCCCTGCGCGAGCGCCAGGAACGTGCCCGGGCCCTGGCCGGCGCGACGCGGACGGCGGCCCTGCTGGAAGCCACCCCGGACTTGGAGGCGCTGTCCTACTACCCGCACCTGCTGGCCTGGGACCTGAACCAGCTGCCCACGAAGAAGCGACTCACCCCGGTGGTCCTGCTGGACACCTTCGAGGACACCGCCGACCGCCACCGGGACTTCGAACGGCTGCTGCAGCGCCTGGTCTGGCTCATGCCCAACGTCTTCTTCGTTATCGGCGGCCGCAGCCGCCTGCAGTGGGCCGACCCCGCACTCCACGGCCAGCTCGACTGGACCGGGCCCGCCGCCTGGCCCGGCCTGGCCTCCTCCTCTTCCTCGCTGACCGTCCCGCAGCCCCGGGCAGCCGGCTCCGGCGCCCGGCAGTTCCTGATCGGCGACCTCTCCCCCGAAGACTGCGAAGCCCACCTCGCCCGCCGCCTGGTCCAAGACGGTCAGCCCCTCATCAGCGCCGACATCCGGGCCGCGATCACCGCCCGCTCCCACGGCCTGCCCCTCCACCTCGACCTCGCCGTCTCCCGCTTCCTGGAGATCCGCCGCACCGGGCGCACCCCCACCCCGGCCGACTTCGACTGCACCTTCCCCGCCCTCCTCGCCCGCACCCTCTCCGACCTCACCCCAGAAGAACGCCACCTGCTGCGCAGCGTCAGCCTGCTCGACGCCTTCGACCTCGACCTGGCCACCCAAACGGCCGGCCTCACCCACCAGGCCCTGGCCCGCCGCCTAGTCGAGCGGCCCCTGGTCACCGAAAACCCGTACGCCCTGTGGCCCTACCACCTGCACCGCGCGATCCGCAGCGCCGTACGCGACGACCAGCACAGCGACGACCGCTGGACACCCGCCGACTGGCACCAGGCCGCCACCCGCGCCCTGGCCGCCCTCGGCGACCAGTGGACGAAGGCCGCCGCCCTCGCCCCCAGCCGCATGCTCCTAGTCGCCTGCCTGCGTCAGGGCCTGCGCCTGGCCCGCGACCACCAGCTGACCGGACTGGGCTGGCTCATCGAGGCCGCCTTCGTCTACACCGACGACTCCGTCTGGGAACCCCTCTCCCTGCCCACCGTCACCACCGACGCCCCGGACACCCCCGCCGATGCCGTGGCCGAACTGCTCACCGCGATCGTCCGTCGCCAGCGCGAGCACCGCCGGCTCACCGCCGACCGCCTCACCGCCGTCCTGGACAGCGGCCTGCTGCCCGCCGAGCTGACCGAGATGGCCCTCTACTACCGAGCCAAGGCACACAAAGACCTCAGCCAGAACGACGCTGCACGCACCGGCATGCAGCAGGTAGCCGACGCCGATGGGCGCCTGGCTCCCAAGGCCCGCCGGGCGCTCGCCAACCTGGCCCGTCTCGCCGGCGACTTCCCCACGGCCTTGGCCGCCGTCCCCACCCTGGGCTGGACGGGCCGCCACCACCGCGTCCTCGGCGACATCCACTGGTCGCAGGCCGACACAGCCCAGGCAATCACGGCCTTCGAAGCCGGCCGCGCGGAAGCCGAACAGCACGGTGCCGCCGGCGAGCGGGCCATGATGCAGGTCCGCCTCGCCCTCGCCATCTCGTTCGCCGACCCCGTACGGGCCGACGATGAGCTCGCCCTCGCCCACCAGCTCCTCGACGGCCTCGACCAGCGCTCGAACACCCTCCTCGCCCAGGTCGTCGCCCTGATCAAGGACGCCGGGACCGACGGGGTCACCGACCGCGCCCAGAGCCTGCACGGCAGCGTCGAGAGCGCCGGGCTCCCGTTCCTCCACCGGTTCGTGGAGCTCGCTCTCGCCTTCCACCACGCAGTCCGCGGAGAGGACCAAGACCTGGCGGCCACCATCAACCGCCTGCGTGCCCTCACCGTGACCGGCGACTTCGCGTACTTCACCGACATCGCCCACTTCATGGCCGGCCTTCCCCTGCCCGGCCCGACGACCACGCGGTGGCTCGACGGCGAGGACCAGACACGTGCCAGGTGGCACCGGCTCGTCACCGCCCGCCGCACCCACACGGGGCACGCCCGATGACCGATCCAAAATTCGCCCAGCAGATCCGCCGGAGTTTCGAAGAGGCGTCGGAGCGCCGACACCAGATCTACCTCGCCGAACGCGCACAACGGCAGGCCAGGGAGCGGGAAGAAGACCGGAAGCGGCAGAAGGCAGAGCTGCGGCAATCGCAGGCAGCCTGCCTGGCTGTCGCTGTGGTGCTCGGGCTCATCGGCTGGGGCGCATGGTGGGTCGTGTCCGGCGTTTCCGACTGGCTCGAGGGCCCGGGGCACGGTCCCACTGCGGCCGGACTTGGCCCGTCCCACTCACCCCTGCCCGCTCCCCTTTGGAAGCTGGCCCAGCAAGGCGACGACACCAAGAACGCGACGCTCTGGATCGACATGCACGATGAGACGACGCTTCGCCTCCTCGAACATGTGAGTGCCGAAGACACGCACACCGTTCGCACCGACGACCTCGACGACGACAAGGGCCTGACATCCGCCGATGTCGAGATCACGGTCACCCAGCAACCCCAGCACGCGACGCTGGAGCTGCAGGCGGACAGGAGCCTGGCCGTGTACACCCCGCAGCGTGGCTTCGGCGGACATGACACCTTCGAGTACACCGTCAAACTGCGAAGCCAGCCCGAGGTGCTGAAGGTGAGGTTCACCGTTCAGGTCGGCCTAAGCATGGGCGCCCGCTACGACCTGGAGCACAAATACGAGGACTGCGACGCCGCCCGAGCCGCCGGCGCAGCACCTCTACGCCGTGGAGATATCGGATACGGGCTGCACCTGGATGCCGACATGGACGGCATCGCCTGCGAATAGTCGTCGCGAAGAAGAGGGGCCAGTCGTCCAGGCGGCGCACTTTCGTCGCAGTCGGCGAGTAGGGACGCCAGCAGTGAGATCGAGAATTGGGAGGCCCGCACACCAGGTTGTGCGGGCCAAAGCAAGAGGGACAGTGGCCGGTGAGGCGAGTGCCCCTTCAAGTAGCTCCGACTGTACGCCCTCGTCACCCGCACGGCACCGGGATGGACTATTCCGTCAGGCGCGCGATGATGAGTGGGCGGTGCTGAAGCCGTTGTCGCGGTCGCGGTGTTGGGCAGACCGGCCGGTGTGCCGGCTGCGGTTGATCGATCGTCCCAACACCGTCTACCCGAGCGGGGGTGGCTGGTATGCGCCGACACGTGTCAGGAGCCGGCCTGCGAGGGACACGACCCGCGGCGGGGCGTGACGCACCAGGCCGTTAAACAGACCCCACCATCAGCCGCGGTCGATGCGGGCACAAGCCCTCTGCCGTCCGTGTGCCAGCCTTTCCCCCGCTCTCGTACGGTGTCCTCGTGACGACGACAGACGAGCGGGTCAGCGAGATCACGAAGGCCCTTGCCCACCGTGAATGGGTGCCGAGCGAGACCGAACAGGCCGTGGGCGCCTTGATCGTGCGCAAGCGGCAGAGCCTGATGGGGCACCTGGATCAGCAGCCGATGACGGGCCGTAGCAAGGCGGAGGGGCTGCGGCTCCAACAGGACCTCGCAGATCAAGTCGCCCGGGAAAGCTTGCCGGCTGCCCGGGAGCTGTTGGGCAGGTCGCTGATGGTGGAGCTGATCGAGGCGTATGTGGACACGCTGCGGGCGATGGCGCCGTACGCCGACAAGCTGCGACCGCTGCTGGAGGCAGGCGGGGAGAGCCTGACCGAGTACGACGTCCTCACCCCCGCAGAGCGCGAGAAGATGCAGGACGTCTGGACTGCGATCATCGCGGCCGGCTCCGTTCTGGGAGCCGCAGTGACTGGCGACGTCGACTGACCAGTAAGGGGGGCCAATGAGGGAACAGCCGCAGCCGCACGCGGTCCTGCCCGGCATGGACGTGCACGCCTGCCAGGTCCACAGCCACGTGGTGGTGGTCCACGGCGAGCCGTTGCAGATCCATGTCACCCGGTACCCGTTCGCGAGCAGGCCCTCGATGTGGCCGGGCGGGCCGACCGGCCGTCTCCAGCGGCTCTTCGACGACCTGGAGCTTCACGCCCTGGCGGTCGAACCGCTCGACAGGATGCAGGAGACCCCAGCCCTCGGCAGCGCCGATGTGATCTTGAGCGGCCCCGGGGACCTGCCAGCGCTGCTCATGCTGGACCGCTTGTGCCGGCGGCGCCGCGCGGCCCGCGTCATCGCCGTCGTGACCGACCAGCGCTCCGCGGTCGTCTGGGTCCGCACCAGTGGCGACATTCTGGGCCCGGACACGGGGTACACCATGACGGTCACCTGCGACGAGCCCGGCCCGGTCGAGCTGTACGGGTCCGCGCTGTACGGGTGGGTCCAGTGGTGGGTCAAGACCGTCATGGAGCTGCGCGGCGGAGGAGCGGACGGACAGCAGTCCCCGGTCCAGCTGCGGGAGCTTCCGCCACCACCCGACGAGCTGGACATTGTGGAGGCATGGCGGCCCTACCGGGCCCACATCACCGATATCCACCGGGAGACCCGGCACCGGATCCCCGAGCGCCCGCGCCAGTACTGGACTGAGCCTGGCCCGGAATGACGGCTGAGCTGGGTAGCGGCCGCTGCTCGGATCCGGGGCTGCGGCTTGTCGGAGAGGTGACCGGGGCGGAACCCCCTGCGGGAATCAGGCCCGAGGCCGTGTACGACCGACGTCGTACGGATCGCGAGTTCGCCCAGCGTACGGACCGGCTCAGGGCGAGCGGGTAGGCCATGCGGGGGGAGTGAAGGTGGCTAGCTTTCCTTCCATATTCGAACAGAATTACGATGTCGGTGTGAGTGACACCGACACCTTCCCCTCCGACCTTGTCGCGCTCCAGGAGGAGATGCACCGCCTGCGCGCTGAGCACCACTCCTACCTCAAGGGCCTGCCGTGGAGCGTCGAGCCCCTCGCCGGCTGGGCGCGCGGTGAGCGGTACAGCCACCGCGGGGATGTACCCGACAGCCCCGGGTGGACCGACGAGCAGAAGGCGCGCGTCGCGGCTATGGAGCAGCGGCTGAGGGATCTGGCGGCGGCCGTCACCCTGCATCCGTACTGGGCGACGGTGGAGAAGGAGAAGCTGGTTGCGGCACGGATGCTGCTGAAGAAGCAGACCCGGCCCGACAGCCCCGGGCCGGTGGAGACCAGCGAGGCGGCGTAGCCGTGAGCATCCCCGATCCCCTGCTGCCGTTGCCTCCGCGGCTGGACCAGCTGCTGGTGGTACGCCGCTGGCTCGAGCTGACGCTGGCCCGCGTGGACGCACGGATCGAGGCGGTAGGGGAGCAGGAGGCGGTGCTGGCGCAGCGGCGGCCGCTGCCGGAGCCGGCCGCCTGGTGGCTGGAGTACGGTCGCGGCATCCAGCGGGCTCCGACCCGCGTCCACACCAGTGCCTGTCGGCGGGGCAGCCGCTCCCGCCCGGCAAGCCGGGAGGAGGCGGTCGAGACGCTGCGGTCCGTCCCGACGGTGATCGCGTGCCCGCTGTGCCGGCCCGAGAGCGACCTCGGCCTGCTTGACCTGTAGACACCGCCCCCGTGGCAGGCTCGGCTCCTGCCGGCCGGGCAATCACGCGCGGGGGCGCGGTGTGCGGCCCTCGGTCGCCCTGGCCTGTGTCGGCACCTGCGCCCGCGCCTACGGCACGCCTGCGTCCACGTACAGGCTGCGTACGCTGCCCCCTCCACCCCGACCCGCACCTTTGAGGAGAAGGTCGCTGCTCTGATCAAGGCCCGGCCGCCTGCGAGAACGTGGAGAAGGCCGAGCCCGCGGCGGCCCCGACCGGCATAGTGGACCTGATGGAGGTTCTGCGGACCAGCCGAGTGCGCCCGCAGCCCCAAGGCCACCGGCGAGAAGGCCGCCCCCCACCCGAGCCGCCACCACCTCGCGTCCGTCCCGGACGGACGCCCCACCTCCCCCCACTGCGCAGGCGCCCACCCCCCCACCGGACGTCGCCGCCGAGCCGACGGCGTAGGCGTGCTGTCACAACCCCGTGGCGCTGTGATCCGGCGACAGCAAGGGGGACCTGCTCGGCGGCGAGGAGAGCTCGCGCCATGTCGAGCTCGCTGAACGTGCCCGCCCCGGAGGGAAGTTCCGAGGACGCGTCGGCGGCCGCCCCCAGTGCTGCTGGCGCGCGCCGTCCTACCGACGAAAGTCGCCGAGGCCGACGTCGCCCCAGTCGGCTGCCGGAGAGAGGCGCCGTCGCACCGCGATCGGCTCACCAGGGCGTTACGCAGCGGGTAGGGAAACGCGGGGCCCGGCAGCTCAACAGCGCGCCAGCAGCCCGCCCTTAAAGCTGCTGGCTTTTGGTAGACGCACCAGGTGGGCAGCACGGGAGCGTTTTAGCCAGGAGGCTGATTACCGAACATGCGAGATCACCTTTGAGCCAAGCTGATCAAGACCGCCTACGCAGGCCGCCGAAGGATTGGCCGAAAAATGTAATGCACACACAAGAGGCCGCCCGATATAGGCCGCTCAGGCGCATTGGCTACGCAGCGCTACACCTTGAGGTCAGGCCCGAAGGGGAGGAAGGGCCGCCATTTCCATCGCATGACACTGCGTTGCGAAAAGACCCTCGTCCGGCATGTTTGAGTCAGGCTTTTATCTTTCTATTCCCTGGACTGGATTCGCGGTGCATGTAAATATTCGTAACGCCTCTCGAGAGGGAGTGGTGCGGGGAATTGGGGGGATTATTCGACGCTAGGCAGATCGATATAGCTCTGCTTGAATGCGACGGTCGCGCGATGGTCAACACAGCTTAAAGTCGTGCAATTTGACACGCTCTAATGTGTCATCCGTCCAATTTGCGGATTGACCTTGGATCTTTTCGTGAATTTACACTTTCTTCACTTGCGTCAAACCTGCTCGCCAATCTTGCCTCGCGGTTACTCGAAAGAATGCGCCACCCATCCGAAAGGGTAGGTGGCCTAACAAAGGGAGATGAAATGAAGAAGATGGTTACGGGGATCACCTTGGCGCTGGGTGGGGCCGCACTCGTGGTGGCCACTCAGGGATCGGCACAGGCTTCCGAAACGCCGGCGCCGGTGGCCCGTGCTGCCGCAGTGCAGGCTGAAAATCCGGAGGATGCCCCGCAGGCGATCGGCGGCCTGGGCAAGCTCGCCGGTAAGGCTGCGAAGTCCGCTGGCCGCTTCGCCGAGCGGGCCGCCGTGCACGGCAAGGCGGCAGCGGAGCTGGCCGGCGACTCGGCGCTGGAGGCCGTTGGGGCCGTCAGTGATTTCTTCGGTGTCGCCCCGAGCAACACGCTGCCCGACGGCTCCGACGTGGAGACGGTTTTCGACAAGTGACGGAACACTCTGTAGCCAGGAGGGTGGCGCTGCTCGTCGGCGCCGCCCTCCTGGGCCTTCATTTCCTTGCCTCGGCCTTCTCTCAGATGCCGTTGACTCCGATGAAACTCCGCTACTACCACTATGCTGCCAGTTATCTGGAACCTTATTTCGCCCAAAATTGGATGCTCTTCGCCCCGGATCCCCTGTCCGACAATCGCGGCATCCTGGCACGGGCCACATGTCCGGACGGATCGACCACCGATTTCTATGACGTGACCACGCGATATGTGGAGAAGGCGCAGCAGAGCAGATTTTTCCCTTCGCGTATGTCGCGGCTGGTGACCGGCAGTGTGCAGCAGCTGAGCGGCGGTGACCCGGTTCTGGCGCGGCTGCGGGAATCGCAGAAGGAGGAGAAGAAGAAGGAACTTCCGCTCACGCCTTACGAAAAGACCTCACGAGAGGAGGCCGTCCGGTTTTTGTCGCGTTATTCCTTGACGCAGATGCCTGCGGTCTGCGGCGGAAGGCCTTCAAAAGTCCAAATCCGCCTCTATGTCCAGCAGTTGCCGCCTTGGTCGAAGCGGCACGATCCCAAGGCTGAGGACAAGGTCGACGTCCAGGACATGGAGTGGGTGGAGGTAAGAACCCTGTGAAGAATCTGATCCCTCTTCTGGACAAGGCGAGTAGTCGTCCTTACGCCGTACTCGGGGTAAGCGGTACCCGCCTCCTGCTGGGCTTCGTTGGCTTCATGTACTACGCGAGCCAGTACGGCGACCGCAAATACCTCTTCGGACCAGATGGTGTGCTCCCCTGGGGAGAATTCATCACCAAGGTCCACGACAACGACACCTTCAGCCTGTACACGCTCAGCAGCTCCGATGTGTGGTTCGAGGTCGTCTTCCACATAGGGATGCTGGCCGCCCTCGCGGTGACCTGCGGCGTGGGCGGCAGGATGTCACTGGCTGTCCACTGGGTACTCCTGTGGTCGCTCTACCAGCGCCAGCCCGTTCTCCTCGACGGCGGCGACAATCTGGCCTACGTCGTGCTCCCCATGCTCCTGCTGACCCGCTGCTACGACCGGTTCGCCTTCCCCACGGGCCTTGCCCACCGCCTCGCGCAGCGCATCCCGAGCGTGCTGCGGTCGCTGTCGGCGCCCTTGCACAACCTCGGTATCCTCGCCATCGCCACCCAAATATGCCTGGTGTACGTCGTCAGCGGCCTCTACAAGGTGCAGGGAAAAATGTGGCAGGACGGCACTGCCCTCTTCTACATCCTGAGAGTCTCCGAGTTCAGCCTTCCCGACGTCTCCGACCTGGTCTACAACAACGACATCCTGGTCTTCCTCGGGACGTACTCCACGACCATCTTCCTGGTCTATTTCCCCCTCGGGATCCTCGTCCCGCGGCTGCGCCCGTGGGCAGCAGTGGCCTCCATAAGTTTTCACCTGGCCATCGGCGTGCTGATGGGACTCACCAGTTTTGCCCTGACCATGATGGCGTGCGACCTCATCTTCCTGAGCGGGGCACTCGGCACTGCCCTCCAGCGGTATTCCTCGGCAGCGCACCGGCTGCGATCCTCCCGCCGGCCTTCCGACGAACAGTCCGGCCGAAGCACGGAACCGCATACGGCGGCCGGGGCCAGCAGCGATGCCCCCGAGCCCGCGCCGGCCACCTCGTCCGCCACGTGACGCCTACGAACCGCACGCTCGCCACTCGCACACCCCAGTCCCGAAAGGAAGGCATTCGTGAGCCCAACCAACCGCCCGCAGCCCGTCCTGGCCTTCGACGGAGACTGCGGCTTCTGCCAGGCCGTCATCAACCAGATCTCCGCCCACGGCCGACCGACCATGCACGCCGTCCCCTGGCAGTTCCTTCCCGACACCGCCACCGAGCCGCATCGGGCCCGCCTGGACCATGAAGTCCTCCTGCTCCGCCACGACCAAGTGATCGCGAGCGGCGCACAGGCCCTGGCCACATACATGCGCCACTCCCCCCGCCGCCGCTTTCAATTGGCCGGGGCAGCCATCCAGGCCCCCCTCCTGCGCAACGCCGCGCAATACATCTACCGTTGGGTAGCCCGCCACCGGCACCGTATGCCCGCCGGAACGCCGGCTTGCGCCATTCCGCCCACCCGCCCCTGAAAGGACCCGCGCCCGTGTTACGGACACGCACGCCCACATGCGTCCTCACCAGCGCCGCCGCGCCCCGCACCACACATGGCCACGACCCGGACCGCTACGTCCAGATCGGTTCACTCACCAAAGTCCTCACCGGCACCGCCTTCATCCGCATGGTCGCAGCTGGCCTGCTGGATGCCGCCGACCCGGTGGAACGCTGGCTCCCGGCGCCCCGCGGGACCGGCATCACTCTGCAGCATCTGGCCGAACACACCTCCGGCCTCCCCCGGCAACCTCCTGGGCTGCCGAGCAAAGACCCCTACCGCGGCTTCGACACCGCCGCCCTGCACCGACTGCTGGCCCGCTGCAATGAGATCACCGTCGCGCCCGCCGGCACGACCGAGGAATACTCCAACCTCGGATACGCCGTTCTCGGCGCAGCCTTATCCGCGGCAGCCCAACTGCCCTACGAACAGGTCATCGACGACCATGTCCTGTCGCCTCTCGGCATCCGCGAGATCGCTGCTCACCCCCCGACGGAGCAATGCCTGCACCCCACCGGGCTGTTCGGACGTAAACGACCTGAATGGACCCTGGACGGGGCCATCCTTCCCTCCGGCGGTCTCTGGGCCACCCCCCGCGCCACCGCCGACCTACTCAAGGGCCTGCTCGTCGACCGGAAACTGGGGGATCCCGCCCCCACCTGGCAGACCACCGGCCTCGTCACCTGGCACAACGGCGCGACCGGAACCTCCTCCGCCTTTGCTGGCGCGCTCCCGGGCGGCGCATGGGTCCTGATTCACCGAATCGGCGGCACCTCCAGCGACACCGACCGCATGGGCGTCGAACTCCTCAGAAACCTGCACGATGCCTGATCACTCCCGGTCGTGTGCTCCTCCGCTGCGGCTGATGGCGCAGAAGCCGGCGCCGGGCCCGATCTCCACATCACCGCTTTGCAGGACATGGCCAGCGCCGCCACCTGACCGCTCGGGCGAAGTGGCGGACACCGTCGTCCGCGGCGCGTGGTCCGCCACTTCCAGATCAGAGGTCGCCCTGGACCCGAGCATGCAGATGCTCGTCGTGCCATCCGTCTGCATGAAGCAGAGCGCTTCGCATGGTCCCCTCCAGGGGAAACCCAGCCTTGGTCGCCACCCTGCATGAGGCCGGATTCGCAACAGGGCCCACCGGCTGATCAGCTCCGTTGACTCAACTATGGCACCATGGCCACGGCCCTCAGGCAGAAGCCAGTACAAGAACTCGGCGCTTCCTCTGTGAAGGTCGATGTCGCCGAGCCCAATCAACCCCACGGGCCTGGCATTCGGAGCGGCGATCGCCCAGATCCCGGCTTCCTCGTCCTGCCAGCGCTGTCCCCACCGCGAGATCTTCTCGCGGGCCTCGTCCAGCGACAGGTAACCAGTGCGGTTTCACATCTGAATGTCCGGGTCATGGCAGGACCTGACCAGTACCTCGGCGTCCTGTTCCTGCCATGGGCGCAGCAGGAAGCCGCTGCTGAGGCGGAACACCGGCTGATCACTCCGACTCATGCTGCCGACAGTGACCACAGAAGGTATCGAATCCATCGCAGCATCATGTCAATCGCTGAAATCACAGCTGCCTTTGCACCCGTCCAGGCGACGAGCAGAGATCGAGAGCACAATCAAGCACCCCCTGACAGAGCTCTGCACTCCACCCCGTACTTCGCTCTGCAGATGAACTCGTACGCCGACAACAGCAGCCCGATGACGACGGTTCCCGGCGCCGCGACATAGGCGGCCCGGCCCAGGAAGGACGACATGGGCAAGGCCGGCGGCCCGTGCTGGCGGCTGCGCCTTCGACGTGGGTATGAGCCCAGTCTGTTCACAGCGCTGCACCCCTGCACGTAGACCCGCCAGCAGGCTGTCTTCCAACTTCCGGGCGCTTCCCGCTCTGCTGCCCCCTCCTGCCCGCGTGCGGTTTTCACCGAACCGATCAGCGCCGGACTCGAGTTGTCGGGGCGCCTCCTTCCCTGGGGGCCGACCGGCACCCGGCCGGCCGCCGACGGCCGACGGCCGACGGCCGGCGGCCGGCCACCGGCGGCCGACAAGGGCTGGGCGTGGGGTGAGGTCGAGGGGGGCTTTGGACGTCTCCATCTTCGTCCCCACTGCCTCGCCCTGTTCCTGAGGTGTGCGGATGCTGGTCCTTCCGGACAACGGGGTCAGGTGCGGAAGACAAGCAGTTCGTTCGGTGTGCTGGGGTCGAAGTCCTGGGTGTGTGCTCCTTCGCTGATGCCGGTAAGGGTGGTGTACGTGTGGGGGAGGGCCAAGTCCGCGTTCTCCAGGTTGAGAGCGGGTTCGGGGTCGGCTGCGAAGAGGTACAGCCTGTCGCTTTCGGGCCGAGCGGCCAGGTGGGGGCCGGAGGCGGCGGACAGCTCGAGGTCGATCGCGTCGGCGGTCGCCAAGGGTGTGCGGAACCGGTGGCGAAGCCGGTCCAGCGCGGTCCGGCTCAGGATGTCGGGCTCGGACGCTGCTTCCGGCCCCCCGTTGGTGACAGGGCTGTCGGCGGGCAGCTGGGCCCCCGCCAGCAGCAGGGTGAGCAGGACGGGTACGGCCTTGAGGGTGAGGGCCTGCGTGGCGGCCCCGAGTCGGTGTGCGCTGCTGTAGGGCAGGGAGAGGGCCAGGCTGCCGGCCTCCGTGCCAAGAGTGACGGGCACGGCGGCGCAGACCGTGTGGGAGGAGTATTCGCGCAGGTCGTAGACGGGGTCGTTGGGGGTGACGCGCTCCAGCCGGTCGAGGAGGATCCGCGGGCTGGTGATGGTGCGTGGCGTGAGGCGGGCGGCCTTGTGCCGGGCGAGGTGGTCGACGCGGGTGGCCGAGTCGAGCTGGGTGAGTAGGCATTTTCCGACGGCGCTGGCGTGCGCGGCCGCACGGAAGTCGACCCACTCGGTGACGGCCGGTGTGATGGGCCCGTCGGCCATCTGCGTGATCCGGACCTCGCCGTCGGTGTAGCGGCTGAGGTAGACGGCGGCGCCGACGCTGTCGCGGGCCAGCGCGAGGGTGTGCTGGAGCTGCGTGGCAAGGCCGCCGGGAGAGGCCAAGCGCACGAGGGCGGGGCCGGGGGCGTAGACGCCGCCGGTGAGGGGCTGGGCGAACTCTTCCTCCACCAGCAGCGTCAGGACCTGGCGCAGCTGCTCAGCGGGAACTCCCGACTCGCGGGAGATCTGTCGGCCGCCCACGCCCAGGGGGTGCTGCTCGAGGACGCGGACCACGCGCTCGGCGATTCGGGCTCGCCGGACCGCGTCGCTGTCCTGTGGGTCCGGCCGTTCCTGGGCGTGGTGGGGCGCCAGCACGAGCGACCAACCGGAGTGAGGCTCCCCCTCGGTGCCGGGCTTTGGGTCTTGGCGCTCCGGGAGTTCGGCCTGGCGCAGGAGACGCGGAGCCCCTCCCGGTTCGACCAGCTCCTGGACGAACTCGACGAGGCCCTCCTTCGGGGCCGGGATGACGCCGAGGAGGTCGTCGTCGTCCTCGCTGACGTACGCGGTCAGGGTGGGGGGGAGGACGTTCTTGGATGGGACGCTGCCGTAGGGGCCCCAGCGCCGGAACGGAACGAACGTCTCGTGGTCGAGCCAGGCCGCCCACACCTCGGCGTCGTCGTATTCCGCGTGCCGGCTGTGGTCGAGGTAGAGGCAGTAGGCGGCGGCATCGCTGCCCGCCGCCGCGGCGAGCTGCCACCAGAACCTGGCCCCCTCGTGTCCGAGAAGATGCAGCAGGCAGGCGAAGACGAGGGGGCCGTGCCAGTCGGTAGGTCCGCCTTGGACGAGATCGTTCAGCACGGAGCCGGAGTCCGGCGTGAACACCGACCGCAAGCAGACCGCGCCGAGCGCACGCTGCGCGTCCGCGGCATCGGCAGGATGGTCTCGGCGTGGGTCGAGCCAGTGCTCAGGACGGGCCGGGGGAACGGCGGTCTCCGGTCCCGGCTCGGGCAGCTCCGACACCAGGCCCCGACCGGCCGTACGCCTGCCGCTCTGAAAGGTGGCCACATCGAGACCGAGCAGACGGGCACGCGCACGGGCCATGTCGGGGTGGGGGTACCTATCGGGGACCTGCGGCCTGGCGTAGATGCCTGCCAGGTACTGGAAGAACTCGCGGTCCCTCATGTTCTGACCTTCCTGTCTCCGTTGGTGCTGCCGGGGCTGGCGAGTAACTGGAGGAGGCGATTGCGGGCCAGGCGCAGCTGGGAACGGACCGTTGCCTCCTCGACGCCCATGAGCTCGGCCGCGTCGGCTGTGGAGAGATCGAACCCGTAGCGCAGGATCACTGCGTCTCTTTGACGTTCGCTCAGCCGACGGACCGCCGTGTAGAAGTGGATGGTCCCGGCGAGGACCTCGTAGTCGTCTTTGCCATCGGCGAGGACCGCCTCAAACGCGGTCACATCAGTGGGCTCGGCCCGCTTCGCTCTCTTGCGCCGCTCGTCGACGATCCGGCCCTTGAGGATGGCCCAGGCATATCCGTCCAGGCTCTCCAGGCCGAGCATGTACAGCCACTTCTTCATGATCTGCTCGAAGGTGTGGGCGACAGCTTCCTCGGCGTCGGCGTCCGACCCCAGCTGCGCGTAGGCATAGCCCAGATACCGCGCGTAGCGCCGTTCATGGAAGGCCCAGAACGTCAGCTGGTTCTCGGTGGTCCAGTCGCTCATGGCCGGACGGCTTGCGGACTCCGCAGCGTCCTCGTCCCCGCCGGAAGCCTCCGGCCCGCCGTGGGTCACCGCATGACCTTGTGGTCATCGTCTGGCTCGGTGCTGGAGCGACGGGCGGCCCCCGACATGGTCGTGATCCCGATCCGCACGCCCGCGGCAAGCAGCCGCCGGCAGCAGCGCACCGCGTCGGGTCCGAAGACGCGGATGGCCAGCGTGACTTCCAGGACCGCCAACCACGGAGCAGCATCTCGCTGCACGTGCCCCTCCCAGGGATGTCGTCGAAGGGCGCCGCACCCCGCCTTCCGCGGCGCCGGAGGCGTCGTCGCCTCCACCCCTATACCGGTCGGAAGGCCTCCGAATGTGCAGGCCAAAAACGATCACTTCCGAAGCCTCAAACGAAACCTTCCGCACCTTTGTGATCCCTTGACTCGGGGCTCACCTCCGGCGAGGGCAGCCGCGCACGATCGAACCGCGGAGAGGCCGGCGCCCCTCAGAGGTGCCGGCCTCTTGCCAGCCGGGTGGCCGCTACCGGTGCTGGTACAGCTGCACCTGCTCCGCGGCGTAGGTGCCGTCCGCCAGGGCCGCGTCGGTGAGCTCGAACCGCTCGGGGCCGGCGGGGCCGGTCTCTGCCCCGGCGCGACCTGGCAGGCACTCGGCGAAACGCTCGACCCCGACGAACGCGAGAACGCCCTAACTCAAGCGCTGATCAGCCTCAACGGACCGTATCGATCCGCCCGTTCCGTCCACGCTGCCGGTCAGTACCCACCGGCGAAAGACATCGATGCCCGCCTGCGGCTCAACGGTACGGCTGGCCCCTCCGCCCCGCAGGTTGGAAAAGCGGGAGGGCGCGTTTGCCGCCATGAGCTGAAGCCAGTCGCTCTCCGACTCCGGGTGCGGAGGCCGGCTACGCGGCGCCGTCGATCCGGAGCTCACGGTCCGGCCCGCAGAAGGGACACGCCTCGATGCCGTCGGTCAGGAGGCGAAGGGCCTCGTGCCGGGTGATCTCCTTGCCGTGGCCGTCGGGGCAGTGGCCGGCGTGGACGCGGAAGGGGCGGGGGCCGTAGCCGGTGCGGTGCACTTCGAGCTTCCAGTCGGGCACCCGCGGCGTCGGCCTGCGGGCCGTGGCGGCGGCCTCTTGCTGTTCCAGGCGGGCCAGGGCCTCGCGGGTCTCGCCCAGCTGCCACTCCAGCCAGCCGACGACCGCCCGGTGCCGGGCGATCAGTTCCGCAAGATTTTCGTTCACGTGTTCTATTTTAGGGGTGGTGGCGCCGGGCTCCGGCCGGGCCGCGTGATTGTCCTGTCTCAGCGAAGGTTCACCGGTCTCACCGAGGATTGACGACCGCGCGGTTCGTCTCATCGAAGCCTCACCGGGCGACGCGGCAGTGTCCCGTGTCATGGAAGCTTGCCGTTCTCAGGAAGGCTGGCATCTCATCTTGTCTGGGTCTCGGTGCGCGTAGATCGATGCCCGGTGGGCCGACGCGAATCGCTTGCACCGGACCACCACGGCTTCCTCGGTGCGCCGGGCCATCCCGGCCTCCCCCCCAGCCCGAGGCTGGTAGGCGGGCCGTCATGCCTCGTTGAGCGCCGCCCCAACCACCTTCCGGTGGACCTCCGCGTCGGCGGACTCGGCAGCGCGGCGACGGCGGTAGTAGTGCACGGTGAGGATGCCGAGCAGCGGCCCCCAGGCCGCCAGCGGCCAGTACGACGCATAGAAGACGAAGGCCTGCCAGCCGTGCGTGCCCCCACCGGGGTTGACGCCGCCGTCGACCCTGCGACCAAAACTGATCATGATCATCGAGTACGGCCAGAGCAGGGTGTTGAACGTTGCGCCGAGGCCGGCCGGGATGACCGCGGCGAGGATCGGCACCCGGCGGCCGCGCAACCATGGGATCCACCGGGGCCACACCTCACCCCACACGCTCACCAGACCGACCGCCAGGAACGCCAGGGCCTCGCTGACCACGCTCAGTGCGATGACGTACCACCACTCGCCGCCGAACCAGTCCGGCGGTGGGCGGCCGTCGCTCGGGGCATCCATCAGCGGGATCCGGAAGTCGACGCTCAGAACCCGCCAGAGCCCGGCGGGCAGCACGGTCAGTGTGATCGCGTAGGCGACCCGCACCGCCCAACGGGGCACACCCGCTGCTGTCCGGCCATGCAGCCTTGCCAGAAATGAGCGAGCGGTCATGGGGGTCCTCCTGGTCCGGACGCCCGGTCAGCGCGGACGGCCTCTTCGTCCGCCGATCCCGTGGGCGCACCTTGCTGAACCGAAGATCGCAGTGAACGCAAGGCGGCACATCCGACCTGAGTGCGGAACGGCTCACCCTCGCGGGGGAGGTCTGCCCTGGAGAAGTCAAACTTCAGTGAGATTGCTCAACCTTCGCTGAGACAGGACAGTGATCAAGCGCGGCGGCGAGGCGTGCGGCCCTCGGCCGCCCTGGTGGTCTTCTTGGCAGCCTTCTTCGCGGTCTTCTTCTTGGCGCCGAGCTCATGGACGGTGGCCTCGGTCTCGCCCCGGGCTTCCCGCGCCTTCTGCACGGACGCCTCCAGGGCGGCCATGAGGTCGATCACCGGGGCGGGTGCCTCGGGGGCCTGTGTGCGCTCCCCGTGGGCCTTGGCTGTGAGGAGTTCCTCTACGGCGTCGCGGTAGTTGTCGCGGATGCCTTCGAGGGTGTCGGTGGTCATCGCGTCGGCGAGGGCGAGGGCGGCCTGGACCTCGTCATCGGTGACGTCCACGGTGGGGGCGGGGACGTCGGCCTCGCGGATCTCGTCGGGCCAGCGGAGGCCGTGGAGGACCAGGACGTCGCCGACGACGCGGAGCAGGCCGAGGCGTTCGCGCTGGTGGAAGGCGAATTTGGCGACGGCGACGCGGCTGGTGCGGCTGAGGGCTTCGCGCAGGAGGACGTACGGCCGTGCGGCGATGGGGTCCGGGGCGGCCAGGTAGTAGGCGCCGGCCCCGAAGGCGGCGGGGTTGACGGAGGCTGCGTGGACGAAGCTGATGATCTCGATCGCCTTGGCGGTGGGCAGGGGGAGGGCGTCGAGTTCGGCGTCGCTGACGGGGATCGTTCCGGTGGAGGTCTCGTAGCCGCGGCCGATCTCGTCGAGGCCGACGGGTTCGTGGTCGAGTTCGCAGACCTTGAGGGTGCGGACGCGGCCGATGAGTCCGCCCTCGTGCTGGTGGATCTGCCGGAAGTGCACGGCATGACGTTCGGTCGCAGGCACGACGGACACCGGGACGCTGACCAGCCCGAACGAGATCGCCCCCTTCCACAGCGGTCTCACGTCTCAGGCCCAGGACTCGGGTCCGGTGCCCTGCCAGTCGAAGAGGGCCTCGTCGGTCAGGTCGATGTCCTCGGCGTCGGCCATGCCGGCCCGGTAGAGGAACTCCCGGACGTCCCGCTTGCTGGTCGCGCGGCCGAGTTCCTCGCGCCGGTAGGTCACCAGGCGGCGGCCCCGCTCGTCGGGAGGGTGGATGGTCACTTTGGACTAGTCGGCCATGGCTCCAGAGTCGCGGCCGATGCCCGGAGCCGCACTCAGGCCCAGTCCGGTCGGGTCCAGGCCGCAGCATTCGCTGGCCCCCGAGGGGTGGGGCTGGACCAGCCGGCCGACCAGGCCACCCCGTCCAGCCAGCCGCCGACGGCGCGACTTCGATCAGCCGCGCAGCTGCCGTCGGGCCCCTCGATCCTGCCGGGTGGGCGGTGCTACCGCCTCGCCCTGGGGCCCCCGGCGGCCCCAAGGGAGGAACAGGGCTAGCGAGGCCAGTACCTGGCCCAGGCCCGGCAGGATGTGCGGTAAGTCCTGGGGCCGCGCCTTCGCCACTACCGCGCGGGCGACGATGGCGACCACGGTGAGCAGTACGACGATGACCGCAAGCGCGGCGAGCAGGACGTAGGCGGGCACGGCAGAAGCAAGTTCCGTCACGGGGACCTCCGGATACAGGTAAAGCCCCGGCGGGCGCCGAGGCTTTCGAACACAGGACATGCGGGGGTAGGGAACAAGGAACTCCCGCCCGGAATGCGGGCGGGAGCTTTGGTGCAGTGGAACCGGCAGGGGATTTGGTGGAGCCATCGACCCTGCCGTCATGCTGCACCGTCGTGAGGGAGCGCGGGCTCCACCTCGTTCCGCCGGTGCCTCTATATGGGGCGTCATGGTGGCAGCGCACGGGACGTCCGGTCAAACCTCATGGTCAGGTCATGTGGTCTGTCCAAGCTGGCGCGGGGTCTGCGCCCTTCCGGCCTTCTCCGCACGGGCCCGGAGCAGCGCGGCGGCCTCGGTCGCCGCGGCCTGGCGGGCGGCGCTGAATGCGGGCCTGCTCGATCGGGGCCGGCGCATCGTCCGGTACTGCGGGCGGCTCGGGGAACGCCCGGCGGGGCAGCTCCCGCATCGCGGCGCTCTGCCGCTCCACCGCCTGTGATGGGGATTCTTGAAACCGGCCAGGGCTGCTCGTCGCCCCACTTGAGTCAGGGGTTCAACAGAGTGGGGAGTGGCAACGAGCATGGTGAGTCCGACACTGAGGAACACCAGCGCGGAGATCAGGTCATCCCTGCTGGGTGCTGAGAGTCGGTGGACGAGGTCGGTCAGTGGCTGCGGGGCGCGTACATGATCACGGCCATGCCTGCAAGGCACACCAGGGCGCCGATCACGTCCCAGCGGTCGGGCCGGTAGCCATCGGCGATCATGCCCCATGCGATCGACCCGGCCACGAAGATCCCGCCGTACGCGGCGAGGATGCGCCCGAAGTTGTCGTCGGACTGGAAGGTGGCCACCACGCCATACAAGCCCAGCGCGATGACGCCAGCGCCGATCCAGATCCAGCCCTTGTGCTCGCGGAGGCCCTGCCAGACCAGCCAGGCGCCGCCGATCTCGAAGAGGGCGGCGACGAAGAACAGGGCAATGGAACGAGCGACAACCATGCGGGCGACCCTATCGGCGGCCCGTGCTCGTGATCTTCAGCGGGTCCGCGGACGCCTTGCAGCCGCACCCGCCCTCACCTGCGGCCTTCGCCGCGCAGGAGCAGGGGAGGGAGCGGCGGCGCTGGCCGAGCCACCAGGTCCCGGCGGCGAGCACGGCCAGGACGACGGCGAGGGCGGGCAGCCAGCCCACTACCGCCCCGGCCCCGGCGCCGACGACGCCCGCGGTGATCAGGACGGGCAGCGCGCAGCACGCCACGCAGGCCAGGGCGGCCAGGCCCCCGAGCGCCTTCGGGGCGCGGTGGGGGCGCAGGTCAGCAGCAGGGTCCGGCATGGCGGTTCTCCTCGGCGAGGTGGGTGAAGGGGATGGGACAGCAGGCGCTGGAGGCACAGACGGTCAGGTCGTCGCAGCCTGCTTCGACGGCAGCGGCCAGGGCGGTGCGGATGGTGGTCAGGTCGGCGATCTTCGCGTCGACCTCGGCGAGCTTGGCCGCAGCACGTTCCTGGAGGCCCGCGACGGGACGGCCGTGCCGGTGGCGGCCGGCCTCCAACAGCTCGGCGACCTCCTCCAGCGTGAACCCGAGCCGCTGGGCGGCCTTGATCACCCGCAGCGCGGTCACCGCCTCCTCGCCGTACAGGCGGTGACCGCCATTGCTTCGTTCCGGCTCGGCCAGCAGGCCACGCCGCTCGTAGTAGCGCAGCGTCTGCACGTTCACCCCGGCCGCCTCGGCGACCTGTCCACTGCGCAGGCCCGAGCTCACCGTGACTCCCGGGAGGCAGCGGTCCGCGCGGCGAGGGCGTCCAGGACGGCCTCGTGCGCCGGATCCACTGAGATGTCCAGTGCGATCAAGTCCTCGCCCGGGGTGGTGGTGAAGGTGAAGAACGAGCAGCAGCCGTTCTCACGCTCCACCAAATCACGGACCCGCTCCTCAACGCCCGGCCCGCCAGCCAGGTCCAGGCGCAGCCGGAGCGGCTGGGGCCGCGACAGCGAGATCAGCCCCTCGGAGAACAGCGCGTCCCACTCGGCGACCCGTAGGGGCCGCTCCTCGGTGGGCAGCGTGCAGGACTGCGGCACCCACGCCAGATCACTCATCGCACTCACTCCCGTCATCACGCCCCCGAGGGCGGGGACACCTCCGACGGTAAACCCGTACCTAGGTACAGGCTGCAAGTCCTGGACGCGGCTACAGGTGGGGAGATCCACTGAGCATGTGTGGGGTGGGCCGAGCAATGGGGTGGCCGATTTCAAAGAGCCCCATCACCTGCGCGATGTGCGGGTCCACCCGGGACCGGGGGCGCGGCCTGGCGGTGCGCCTCGATCGCACGGCGGTAGCCCTCCGGCGGCGTCCGGCGCTCCACCGGCGCGGCGGAGATTGGCCGGCTGCGGGGCCGGGTCGGCGGCCGCTGGGGCGGGGCCGGCCTTCATGGCTGCGGGGGCCAGGACGTGCAGGGAGCGGACATTCGCGCCGGGCACCCGCTCGGTGGCCGTCGCGATCAGCTTCGGCGCGCTCCAGCGCAGCTGCGTACCGCTGGCCGGGCCATCACCGACCGCTCGCAGGGTCTGCACGCCGAAATCGAGGCCGCGGGACTTCCCTTCCTCCACCGGTTCGTGGAGCTCGCACTCGCCTTCCATCACGCCGTCCGCGGCGAGGACCAGGACCTGGCCGCCACCTGAACGCCTGCTCGCCGGAAACTGACCCTGGACGCACGGACGGCCCCGACCATGTCTGGTCGGGGCCGTCGCCACGCACGGGCCGGGATACATCAGCCGGCGTCGGGGCGCTTCCCGACGAGCTGGGTGAGCAGCTCGATGATCTGAGCCTGATTGCGGTCGATCTTCTCGTTCAGAGCTTCGACCTTCTGGTCGAGGTTGCCGATTTGGAGGCGTACCGCGGTGAGGTCGGACTTGATGATCCCGAACTCGCGGTCGTGCTTCTCCGCGACCTCTTCGAATCGCCGGGTCAGGGCAGCGAGCTCGCTGTGGGCGATGGGGTCCTCGGGCACGCGGTACTCCTGCCAGATCAAAAACTGCAGATAAGAAGGCTTCACGATACCGCGCCGATACCTCGTACGGCCTACGCCTTCACGGCTGCGGCGCAAGGTGCTGCCCGCGGTCGGCGGGGCCCGAACTGGGGCGGGACCGTGCAAGGCAGGCTGGTGGCAGCGACGGGGTCGACCGCGGCGAACACGATGATCGGGGGCTTCCGCAGCCAGGAAGGACGGGGCGCGGCCAGCGAGAGCCTCGCGTGAACGGGCGCTTCAACCCTCGCCGCGGGGCGAGTCCAGGTAGCGGTTCGCTGCGGCGACGAAGAGGTGCCCTTTGTCGCCGTACAGGGCTGCGAGGAGGACTGCGATGGCCGCCGCGTCGCTGGGCTTGTGGTCCAGGCCCGAGACGTTGTCCGGCAGAAAGAGCCACTCTTGAAGGTCCTTGGTGGCCTGTCCCCAGGGACTGGCATCTCGGTCTTGGAAGGCCACCGTGCCCAGGGCTGCGTACACCTGTTCATGTACGAGGTCGACGATCTTAGGAAGGAGCGGGCCGCTGATCCGGGCGGTCCAGTTATCGGGATCGTCCGGCTTGGGGCCCTTGCCTGTCTTCGTGAACTGGTCCTTCCGTTCGACGAGGTAGTCGTAGGTGGTGAACTCGTTGCCGTCGTCGAGGTACGGCATCAAGGGCAGAGCCTGCTCGACCAGCTTGCTGGTGACGGCTGCGTCGACGAACACCTATGCATCTCCTTCCCAGCCACCCGTCACGGTGCGGCCGGTTCGCGTGAGCACCCAGTAGGCCACTGGCTGAGGAATCGGGACGGGCAAGGCAGGTCAGGTGAGGGGGACCCAACCGAGGAAGATGTAGCCAGCGGCCCCATAGCGCATGAGGTCGGGGAGGCCGATGGTGGAGGTCGGCTCGCATGCGGTGGAGATGCCCAGCAGCAGCCCGCCTAGGGCGCGGCACGCCTTGATGGTGTCCAGGTCCGCTGACGACGACCACTGGCCGTCCGGACCGGCGTCGATGTGGATGGTGGACCCGGTCAGTCGGGCGCGGGGCGGCTTCTGGTCGGCCACCCATTTGTCGACGCGCAGCTCGCGGCCCATCGGGCGGAAGCCGCGGGCCCGCCAGTACCGTTCGGTGGTCACGCTCCAGCCGTCACCGCCGTCCTGGTCCAGGTTCACGCCTTCCAGGTGCGGGCAGACGATGAGCGTCGCCCGCGGGGGTCGGTCATTTTCCTCGTCCATCGGCAGGGTGAAGAAGCGGCTGGTCCAGGACATGTGTGTGCCCACCATGATCGAACGGAGCTCGTACCAGCCGGAGGGGCGGCAATCCTGGTGGTTGAGCGTCGTGGACAGGACCGGGCCCAAGTCGTCGACGGCGAGGGCGGGCGTCTGGTCACCGAGTGGCTGCCCGCAGGTCTGGCAGTCCCGCTTATGCAGGTTGAACGCCACTTCCTTGCGGGCCTGCTCCGACAAACGCGACATGATCTCGTCCGCGACCAACAGCTCGGTCACTGCCACCGGTACCTCCCCCTGCCACCAGGCCGCACGTCGCGTCCCACTGCCGCAGATCATGAAGTGGTACATCCTGCGGCACACCGGCGTTCCCTGGGGCTGCCCGGTTCGGTACCCGCAATGGCTGAGAAGGCACTATTGGCGCCACAAAAGCAGGTTCTGCTGTCAGGTCGCCGGGACGCTTGCAGCGGTGGCCTTGGTCAAGATGTTTCCTGGATCGGCCGTCACAGGTCGGGCAGGCCCAGTTCCCGGTACGGGCGGCACAGCGGGCACGCGATCACGGACGGCACCGCACGCAGTACCTCCACGGCCATGTCCCGGGTGGCGGAGCGCGAGCGGGCTCCGCGGCGGCAGTCGCTGGTGTGGACGCGGGTCGGCTGCCGCTGGACGGCCGATGCCGTACTCGATCCACCACCGCAACGGTTCCAGGAGCGGCCGTCGGCGCGCGACTCCGGCCTCTGCTTCCCACACCTCTTGAATCTTGGTCTCGACGCGATCGCGGGTGAGCTCGAGCCATCGGCGTATCACCACCAGCTCGTCCAAATTTGGCGGCAGGGGAAGCAGCGGGTCTCGGCCGGCCATGGCGGCTACGCCGCCTCCGAGGCGTTCTCTGCGGCGCTAGGTGCGGCGGGGCGGGCCTGCTTCTTCAGCAGCATGCGGGCCTCGACGACCTTCTCCCGCTCGACGGTCTTCCAGTACGGGTGGTCGACCACGGCGGCCGACAGGTCCCGCAGCTCCTGCCACATCCGGTCCACGCGCTCCTTCTGCTCCGGCGTCCAGCCCGGGCTGTCAGGGACGTCCCCACGGTGGGAGAAGCGCTCCCCGCGCGCCCACCCCTTGACCGGTTCCACGCTCCATGGCAGGCCGGCCAGATACGCGGTGTGCTCGGCACGAATGCGGTGGAGGCGCTCTTGGAGCTGGAGGAGGTCGTCGGGGAAGACGTTCGCGTTCGAGGTCACCCCTGAATCGTAAACCTGTTCGATTTCTGAAGGGAACTCGACGCTCAGTGATGTCGCCTGTTCGGCGGTCTGCTGGAGCTCCACGGGGCCCGGGGAAACCGAGTCCACGGAAGGCTCGGCCGTCTCGGCCTCTGGCGGACCGTCCGGCCGCGGTGCATGGCTGGAGCCTCCCGTCAGCACCGGGGCGGGATCCTGAACGCGCTGCCGCGAGATCGGGCGAGTGGTCGAGAACGTGCCGCCTGTGGCGATAGGGGTATTCAGGGTCGCAGGAGAAGTTATGGCCACAGGTTGAGCTGGGGAGGCCGCGTCCGTTGCCGTGCGGCAGGTGGGGGCATTTGGACTGGACTTCGGTGCTGCCCCCTCCGGCGGCGCCGGGTTCAGGATGACGGTGCCCTCCAGCAGGTCCTCGAGCCGGTCGCGGTCCGCGCTGGTCACCCAGAACTTGTCGAGCCTTGATCCCCTGAGATGTTCGACGGGCACGATGGAGCCGGCCGCCGTCTGGCGAACTAGGTCGTCGAACAGCACGTCACGAGGTTTGGGCGTGACGTGGTGTTTTCCGCACCGCCGGACACCGTCGGGGCAGGGATAGAGCGCCCGAAGATCGCAGAGCCAGAAGTCCAGGGCTCGGAAACCGGAGACAACGCGCAGGTCGCCGGTCTTCGCGATGACGTGGGCGGGCAGATTGTTGCTCCCAGTCCACTGGGTGTCGTTGCGTCGGGCGTAGTCGACCCGGTCGGTGTGCCAGGCCGGCGTGATGCCCAGCTTCGCCGCCTTTGCAGCGCGTGCCTTCACGCTGCGCGGTCCCTCGGCTCCGGCGGACGAGAGCTGGATCTCCCAGCCGATGCGACGGCCGCCCTCCCCTTCGACCAGGGTGTCGGTCTGGATCCAGCCTCGGGTTCCGACGGGCGTACGGACTTCGCTGTCGCCTGGGAAGCCGCCTTCCTCGGCGGCGCGAAGGATCCGTTCCTGGTACGCCTTGTGCTCGTCACTCATGGGCGCCTTGTGGCGTTCCTCGTCCTCGGCCCGCTCGTGAACGGCCTCGCGCCGACCATTGGCGCGCAGCCGCAGGTGCATCCAGGCCACCACCCCCTTTTCCTGGCAGATCCCGCCGCACTGCAGCCCGCGCTCGGAGACCGGGACGTTGCGTGAGGCATAGAGCCGATCCGTGTCGTAGATCAGGTCCCACAGGCCCTCAATGCCTTGCCCGAGATCATTTTGTGTGAGGTCGAGACGCATCTTGAGCTTGGTGTGCCAGACGATGTTGGCCATGGCCTGCCCTCCCCCTGAAGAAGACCGCTGCCATTCACGGTAGAGGGCGCCACTGACAATCCGACAGGTGACGATTACAGTCAGCGATCTTGCTGGCAGCGCCGCTGGCGATTTGGGCCAATGCGGGCCGGAAACGTCCGCCGGAACAATCAGCTAGAGGGTGGATTGGCTTCGGACCACATTGGGCGGCGGGGTAACTGCCGCCCGTGGCGGGCTGCACCGAGCTCCGTCGAAACCAACTGCACCACTCCGCGCCTGAGCGGGTGACCAAGGAGGCATCAGGCACGCTATGAAGTGCCGTTTCTCTGGTGAATCATCGCGCCCAGCTGGGTGATGTGCCCGCCGCTTTCGTCCTGGACGAGTTGATGGGCGGCTACAACCCGGGGCGTGATCAAGAACCTGCTGATGCGCGGCCTGCCCGCACTCGCCCTGTCCGCCTTGCCCCTGCTCGCCACCGCCACGCCGGCCTCTGCCGACGGCCCGGCCTCGGCCATCACCCTGCCCGCCGCGCTGGAGACGACGTCCCTGTTCGAGGGCATCGACCGCATCCCTGCGGCCGTCGAGTCCCGCGACGGCTACGTCCGCACCGCTTTCAAGCACTGGAACGCCGGAGCCATCACGGACGACGGATGCAACACTCGAGCCGAGGTCATCCTCCAGGAAGCCGTCGAGTACCCCGAGATCGCCCCAGGCTGCAAGCTCACCGGCGGCCGCTGGTTCTCCCCGTACGACGACACCTGGGTCACCTCCGCCTCCGCCCTGGACGTAGACCACCTCGTCCCGCTCGCCGAGAGCTGGGACTCCGGGGCTTCGGCCTGGACCGCCAAGCGCCGCGAGGCCTACGCCAACGACCTGGCCACCCCGACCTCGTTGATCGCGGTCACCGCCAAGTCCAACCGCGCCAAGGCCGACAAGGACCCGGCCGAGTGGCTGCCCCCGACCGCCACCTACCACTGCACCTACGTCACCGGCTGGGTTGAGACCAAGCTGCGCTGGTCCCTGACCGCCGACGACCGCGAGCGCGAGGCACTCCTCGGCCTCGCCGAAGACTGCCCCGGCGCCACCGTCACCTACGAGACCGTCCCCTTCGACACCAAGAAGTAGACGCGCCCTGCTACAGCGGCACGGTCAGGCGGGACCCGATCCGGAAGCGCATCTCCACGGCGGCATGGCGGACTTCCTCGGGCTGCTCGTCATCGTCGAGCACTCCGAGGAGGACCATCAGGGCCCGCGCCTCGTCTTCGCTGATCAGCTTCAGTCGCGGCTCGGTGACCCCGTCGAGGAGCACGTCCAGCATCTCGTCCATGCCCAGAACAACGCTGAGCCGACCGGTCCGTCACCAAGGGTTTCCCGACCTTCTGGCCGCCGCCGAGCAGCTGCCCGACGGCCTGGTCCTCGAGGCGGAGGTCGTCGCCTGGGACACCGCAGCCGGCCGCGGGGCGGCCACGGCTGGGATGCAGCCCGCCGGAAGGCGTACGCGAACGACCAGGCGTCCCCAGACACCCTGATCGCCGTCTCCGCCGCCTCCAACAGGAGCAAGAGTGACAAGGAGCCGGCGCAGTGGCGGCTCCTACCACTGCACCTACGCGGCCACCTCGGTCGGCACCAAGCTCCGATGGAGCCTCGCGGCCCACGAAGCTGAGCGCCAGGCCCTCCTCGGCCTCGCCGAAGACTGCCCCGCCACTAGCGTCGTCTACGAGACCGCACCCTGACCAACGCCGTGCCGGCCCGGACCGCGCAGCAGGACCTCCCGACAGGATTACGGCTGCGGCCGGGGGCGACCGTGGCAGAACGTCGCGGCGGCGCCGGCATACACGCGGGCATCGCGCTTGCAGGGCCGGGGTCACGGCGGAGCCAAGGTGCTCTGGCCCGCGCCGGACATACCGGCCCCGCGTCTGTCACTGACGGCGGAGCTGGGCGCAGTCCGCTGTGAGCTGGATGACCAAGTCGCTGTCTTCGTCAGGGACGTCCCGCTGGAGCAGGTGTGAGACCTCGCGGTGAAGGCGTAGTGCTTCACCGGTGCCGGCAGCGGCGAGGACGGCCGACCACAGGGGGCTGCCGGGGAGGGTGTTCTTCTCGATCGTTTCCAGGAGGCTGAGTTTGTCCTGGTAGGTGAGGCGGGCCAGCTGACGCTGGCCGGTTTTCTGCCCGATTTCCTCCCAGGTGGTAGTCCGCCCCTCCCGGGCCGCCTTCTTCAGCGCGCCGGAGACGAACAATGCCAGGTAGGCCAGCTTCTCGGCATGCGCCTGATGCTCTGCAGCGTCGGCTTGGCGACGCCTCTCGGTCAGGACCCGTTCAGCCTGGCTACGGCGCTCCGCTTCCCGCTGGTGCCGTTCAGCTTCCCGCCGGCGCTGTTCGTCCGCGAGCTGGCGGGCCTTGGCGAGGCGCTCCTCGGCCAACGCACGCTTGTGGGCTGCCTGCCGCTCACGCGCCGCGCGCACCGCCTCTCGCTCCTCAGAGGTGGCGTCGGGGTCCTCCACCAGCTGCGCGGCTTTCAGGAGAAGGGGGGTGTGGGGGTGCCGGAGCCGGACCCTATCGGCAGCCGCCGACCCGCACTGGCTGCGCGTGGTCTGCGCCGAGGCCGGCACCGAAGGCGGCAACCTGTGGATCGGCCCGTCCACCTCCCGCGCCTGACCCGCTTCACTGCCCCGCCCCGCCCTGTTCCGCATCCGGGACTGGGCCATCAAGGCGTACGCGTACCGGGCCGAGCTTCCCCACCTGGGACAACCTGAACGTTCACAAAGACCGCCGTATGCGGGCCTTCATCGACGCACACGACTGGATCACCGCCTACCATCTGCCGCCATACACCCCCGACCTCAACCCAGTGGAAGGCATCTGGTCAATCCTCCGCCGGACCAGTCAGGCCAACACCGCCTTCACCGACCCCGACCACCTCATCCGCCGACTACGACACGGCCTCCGCCACATCCAATACCGGAGCGACATCATCGACGGATGCCTCGTGGCGACCGGCCTCACCCTGACGGCACCACGCCTACAACCTCAGTAACGAATGAGAGGTGTCGTTCTCGTCCGGGCCGGCGGCCTTGTGCGTGCGGGCACAACGACGGCGGGGCCGCCCCCTTACGGACGGCCCCGCGTTCAGCTTGTAGATCAGGCTGCGGTGCTGGGCTTGAAGACTGCCGTGAACCAAGCAGGCCGCGGGTACACCATGCAGGCCGACGGCTCCAACGGATTCCATATGGACACCGACTTCGCCAACCCCGACCACGCAGCCCAGCAGCACCGCCGCCGCCGAGGAATCCGATGACCGACATCAGCGCCCTCACCCGCCTGTGCCCTCCGTACTCGCCGGCCGCACCCGCGTCCCCCTCTTCCCCAAGAGCCTCACCGAGCAGACCCCGCAGTTCACCCCCTCCCACCCCGTCCTCTACAAGCCCGCGCCCACCCCGGACCAGACCCCCACCGATACCAACGCCATCCGCATCTGGGCCCAGGCCAACGGATACAGCGTCCCCCCACGCGGCCGGATCCCTCCCAATGGGTCTGTCAATCGAACGGTGTAACGAGGGCGGTTGGGGTTACTGGCGTGCTGCCGAGAGCCGACCGTCGAAGGTGATGCCGAAGGCGTTGAGTGCGGTCTTCCAGCGCATGGTCCAGCGGGCCTGGCCCTTGCCCGTGGGGTCCAGGGACATGATCGCCATGTAGACGCACTTCAGGGCGGCGGTCTCGTTCGGGAAGTGCCCGCGGGCCTTGACCGCCCGCCGGATGCGAGCGTTCACGGACTCGATCGCGTTGGTGGTGCAGACAATGCGGCGGATCTCGGTATCGAACCGCAAGAACGGAGTGAACTCTTCCCAGGCGTTCTCCCAGAGCCTGACGATCGAACGGATACTTGCGGCCCCAGGCATCGGCGAACTCGGCGAACCGCTCCAGGGCAGCCTCCTCGGTCGACGCCGTGTAGATGGGCTTGAGGAGCTTGGTGATCTTGTCCCAGTCCTGGCGGGCGGCATAGCGGAAAGAGTTCCGCAGCAGGCGGACCACGCAGGTCTGCACGATCGTCTTCGGCCAGACAGCCTCCACCGCGTCGGGCAGGCCCTTCAGACCATCGCAGACGAGCATCAGGACGTCGTTCACGCCGCGGTTCTTGATCTCGGTGAGGATGTGCATCCAGTGCTTGGCGCCCTCGCCGCCGTCGCCGGCCCACAGCCCCAGGATCTCGCGCCGGCCCTCGACGGTGACGGCCAGAGCCACGTAGATGGGCCGGTCGGCGACGGCACCATCACGGATCTTCACATGGATCGCGTCGATGAAAACCACCGGATAGAGCGGGTCCAAGGGCCGGTTCTGCCATTCGGCCATGCCATCAAGCACCCTGTCGGTGATCGTGGAGATCGTCTGCCGGGAGACCTCGGCGCCGTAGACCTCCGCAAGGTGGGCCTGAACCTCGCCGGTGGTCAGGCCCTTCGCGGACAGGAAGATGACCATCTCGTCCACGCCGGTCAGGCGCTTCTGCCGCTTCTTGACGATCTTCGGCTCGAAGGAGCCGTCCCGGTCGCGGGGCACGGATATCTCCACCGGCCCGACATCGGTCAGCACGGTCTTTGCGCGGGTGCCGTTGCGGGAGTTGCCGCCGTTCTTCCCGGCCGGGTCGTGCTTGTCATAGCCGAGGTGATCGGTGATCTCGCCCTCCAGGGCGGACCCCAGCAGCCGCTTCCTCAGCTGCTGCAGCAACCCGCCCTCGCCCGTCAGCTGCACGCCCTCAGCCTGAGCCCGGGAGACCAACTCGTCGATCAGCCGGTCATCCACCGCCCTCGTCGGCTACGGCTCGGCTGCCTCGCTGATCTCGGCCTCGGTCACGTTCTCACTGGTCATCGGTGCATCCTCCATGATCGGGAGCTACACCGAACGATTTACAGTCCCCTCCCAATGTCCGGCAGGCATGGGAAGACGCCCACAGGGCCTGAACCCAACGCCAAGAAGCCCCACGGCCAAGCCGACCGGCCGCTCCCTGGTATCTGGGAGCGGCCGCTGTGCTCAGGCGGTGGTCCCGATTATGGGGTGGGGACGGGGAGCGGGGCTGTGCTCAGGGTTGGGATGGTCCAGTGCTGGGCGGAGCTGCTGTTGCAGTCGAACAGCCAGAGCTGGGTGCCGGGGGTGGTGTTGAAGTTGCCGAGGTCGAGGCATCGGCCGGACGCCGGGTGGTTGACGCTGCCGTCGGCTCGGGGCAGGAAGCGTTGGCTGGGGGCCGCGCTGTCGCAGGTCCGGAGTTCGATGAGCGTCGTGTTCACTGTGCCTGCGTTCACCGTGTTGAGGCACTTGCCCTGGGTGCGGATGGTTCCATCAGCCCGGATCTGGAACTTCTGGGCGTCGGTGCCGTTGCAGGTCGCTATTTGGATCTTGTTGCCGTCGTCGGGGCGGTTGAAGTCGTTGTCGGCGCAGTTGGCAGCTGCGGCCGTTAGGGAGATGGGGCCCGCGGCGTCGGGAGCCGTTGGGGCGACGGCGTAGGGATAGACGGTGAAGTTGCTGATGCCGCCCTTCTGGAGGAAGGAATTGTTGACTCCGTCGACCCGGTAGCGGCCGAGTACGAGCGGGCCGTTGGGCGCCGGGCTGGTGGACGCCCGGTGAGTGCCACTACCGGCAAGGACATCGTTGGTGTAGAGGCTCATGCGGCCCGTATCGGCGTTGTAGACGGCGGTCAGGCGAGTCCAGGCGTCGGGGGTGATGCGGGCGCCGTCGTTGGTGATGTCGGTGTTGTCGAAGGGCCAGCCGTTGTCGTCGGCGTGGGCGAGGGCGAAGTGCCAGCGGGCGGTGCCGGCATCGGCGTAGAGGATGAAGGAGCTGGCCCGGTTCCCCTCTTGGCTGGCGATGACGCCACCCTTGGCGTCGGCCTTGGCCCACGTGCTGATCGTGAAGCTCTTGCGGGTGTCGACAGCCGGGCGTGCAGTGGTGATGGTTGCCGGCGAGGTCGTGCCGTCGAAAGCGGCGTACGGCGTGGGTCGGCCGCCGATGGTTTCGGGGTCGGCAAACTTGACGTTGCCTGCCGTTGTGGCGTGGTTGGTGCCGACCGCGTCCGGTGTGGTGGCACCCGTCTGGCCGGTCAGCGGCCACCGGCCCGTGGGCAGGTTGAGGTTGCCCAGGGTGATCGCGGCCGGATCGACGCCGACGGCGGTCGGGTAGAGGACTGTGGTGCCGTTGGGTGCGGTGCCGGCGCCGTTGAAGGCGACGAGCTGCTGGTTGGTGTCGACGGCCCACAGGTCGGGGATTCCGTCTCCGCTCAGGTCGCCGTCCGAGCCCACCCGCGGGTAGACCTTCGGGTCGATCTTCCCGGAGATCAAGCCCGCTGCGGGGTTGGCGAAGCCTGTGAGGTCCGGTGATTGTGCCGTGCCCTTGATGGAGAAGGCGTGCAGGGTGCCGTCCGCCTTGGAGCGGGCCCACAGGGTGGGGAAGTCGGTGCCTTGGGCGCGGCCGGGGGTGATCAGGTCGTAGCCGCCCCAGCGGGTGTCGTTGGCGGAGAGAAGGATTGCCTGGAAGTCGAGCTGGTTGGGGTCGCCTGCCGGGGCCAGCCACAGGCGTCCGCCCTCGATGAAGAGCAGGGAGGTGCGGGGCAGGGCATTGGGCTTGGCATTGGAGTCGCCTGTGACCGACCCCAGGGCCGCGATCTGGGTGACGTTCGACCAGTCGGCGCCGTATCCGTGCGTTGCGCAGTCGATGGCGGTGTAAGCCGGTGTGACACAGAGGGTGGGCTTGTCCACGGGTTCGAAGTCCCTGGTGTCGAACCGGCCGTCGGTGTTCCGGTAGAGGGCGAGCTGCGCGGATGACGGCGCGTGGGCGAAAAGGTCGTCCACGGTCTTGTATCCCGGGCTGCCGCGGTGGGTGGTTTGGATGCCGTTCCAGCCGTTGCCGCCGGGGGCGGAGGAGATGACGGCGTTGGGCGCGGCGGCCGGGTCGGTGCCGCCGCCGATCACGCGCAGCGCACCCGAGCTGTCGGGGAGCAGGATGTCGGCCTTCCGGTCGCCGGTCACGTCACCGAAGATCGGCGCCGGGCTGTTGGGGTCGGCCGGGGCGTAGTAGCTGTAGGCGACGGGCTGGGAGAGGTTGCCGGCGTTGTCCTGGGTCTGCAGGTAGAGGTGGTTGGTGCCCCAGCGCTGTGGGGTGAGCTTGATGGTGGCCTTGCCGTCGGTGAGCTTGGTGATGCCGGTTTCGGTGTCCGTGCACTTCCAGTTGACGGCCGCCGCCTTGACAGGGTCGGTCGTCCAGCGGGCGCAGGCCAGGCCGGAGCTGCGGCCGCCGCCGGGCGGGGCGGGGTCGGTGCCACTGAGGGTGAAGGTGCCCTCCTCACCCGCGTGCTTCGGGTGGGGGTCCAGGGTGCCGGAGGCGGGGAAGTCGGTGGAGACGACGGCCGCGGTGGGCGGGGTGCGGTCGACCCGGAAGAAGCACCAGTCGGTGCCCGCGCTGGTCAGCGTTCCGTCCGTGGTGCGGGCCGTCCAGCCGTACTGGTGGCCGTCGGCGAGTTGGCCGATGTCGACGGTCGCGTCGCCGTAGTCGCCGTTCCAACCGGTCTGGGCGTACTCGGTCTTGCCGGTGTCGTCGTCCCAGTACTGGAAGGTCGTCTGGAGCTGGCGCTTGGTGGCCGAGTACGTGGCGGTGGTGAGGGTGGTGTTGGTGTTGGCTCCGACCCAGCCCGGGTTGTCCCACGGGTTGGCGGTGCCGGGCGTGCGGCAGTCGGCGTACGAGGCGGAGTCGGCGAAGCCGGGTGTGGGCCGGGTACGGGGCCACCAGACGGTCGGCGTGATGTCGTACTCGACGACGATGTGCGGGGCGTTGTCGTAACGCTGACGGTAGTACTTGTTGTACTCGTCGTCGGGTGCGAGGCCGACCGTGATGGTGGGCCACTGATACCGGGCGGCGTTCCTCACCAGGTCGGTGACGTTGAAGTCGATCTGGCCGGTCCCGGACATGCTGGTGTGTCCGACCTGGCTGCAGCCCTGCATGGTGGATCCGGTGCCGCAGGGCTGCCTGTTCCAGCTGGTCGGGCTGCCGATGGGGTTGGTGGAGTACAGGCCCATCGGTGTGGCCGTGCTCGGGCTGGACGAGGAGATCACGGTGGCGGAGAAGGTCGCGTTGATGATCTCGGTGCTGTACAGCCTGGAGTCGACGCCGATCTGGAAGTAGGCACGGGTGCGGCCGATGCCGGTGCAGGGCGGGTTGCCGACGTTGTAGCCGCAGTAGCCGGTGGCCGGCTTGTCCTGGCCGTACTCGGTGCCGTTGAACTCGTTGGTGCTCGGGTAGGCCTCCTGGACCTGGGCCCAGGCCTGGTTGCCGTTGTCGATCGTCGGGTTGATGCCCGGGTCGATGAACCAAGGGCCGGTGCCCTTGCTCAGCAACTCCGGGTCGGGAACGAGCTCGATGCCCTTGGCATCGGCGGTCGCCCTGATCGGCCTCACGGCTGCGCCCGCACCAGGCCCGTCGGCACTCGACGGCGTCGGCGGCCGATCCGCAGCCGGCGCGGACTGCGGCTCATCATCTCCGGCCGACTTGCTCAGGCGAGGGGCAGTGCTGGCACCGCCCCCGGCCGACGCTGCCTCGGCGGAGTCCCACATGAAGGAGGTCGGGCTGGTGAACCGGGTCCGTCCGTGGGAATCCTTGACCTCCAGGTTGCCCGCGGAGTCGCTGCCGACAACCAGGCCGTCCGCCTGGACGTCGAGGCGGAGCTTGCGCAGCACCGGGTTCGCAGCGGCCTGAGCCGTGCGGACGATCAGAACCTGCCGCCAGCCGCCCTGGCGGCTGGCGGTCAGCCGCAGGTCCACGTCCGGAAGCACGTTGCGGTAGAAGGCGCTGTCCCCCAGCAGGGTGGGCTTGGGTAGCGCGAACGGGACCTTGAAGGCCACCTTCTTACCGTCGGCGGTGCTCATGGCGACCATGGGGCCCGTACCGCCGCCGGAGAAGCTGAGCCTCGAGGAGACGGCGTCCGGGACGACAGTCCCGTCCGCAGCGGTATGGAGCGTCGCGTCGAGGGTGCGCCACTTCCCGTCCTCGCCCTTGAGGCGCTCCGGTACGCCGCTGATGTCGGTGGTGAGCGTGCCGCCCGGGTTGGCGAACGTCTGTGAGGCCGCTGTAGTCAGGTCGGTAACAGCCACCTGCTTCCCACTGCTTCTGGCATCGGCGAGGGCCTTGGTGACGGCCGTCTCCTGGGCGCTCGGCGCCGGCCTGGGGGGAGGAGCGGGCCAGGCTGTCTGCCCCGGTCCGTGCCCCCGGGGAACAATGTCGGCGGCTGCAGGTGGAGCAGCGACCAGGCCTGCTCCGAGTGACAGCACTGCGGCTCCGGCGACGGGCAGAGCTGCGAGGCGCGCTGCGCCCCGTCTACGGCCTCCCGGCCGTGGTGTTCGCGGTGCAAGGAATGACGGCCTCACGTGCGTTGCCCCCCTGAGCTGTGAGACGGACAGAAGTCAGCCGCACCTTTTCTTCACGAGTGCAATTCTGTCAATGAGTTTGAGGATTCCGCTTTTCCGTGTCGGGTGGGAAACCACCGAAATGTCCCTCGGGTGACATGGGTCACTCGAGAGGAATGTGGGAGTCCGCTGATGAATCAGAAGCGCACTTCGTAAGGTGCGTTCCCTCCGGGCTCCGCCTGCCCGGAGCGCACTCTTCTGCGTCCTGTGGGGGGATTCGGTTGTCTAGTAGAGGTGGTTTCCTCGTGCGCTCACGCACGGGGCGAACTCGCGTGGCGCTCGTCGCGGCGCTCGCCGTGGCCTTCTCCGGCCTAGGCCTTCCTGTCGTTGAGGCGGCGGATAAGCCGCCCAAGGTATGGGTTCCGCCCAACACGCCGCTGCCGGATACAAAACCTGTCAAGGGGTCAGACGCGAAAGGCTCGGCGAATCGGCCGTCGACCGGCCGAAAGTGGACGCCGGATTTAAGTAAAATGCTCCCAGCAGGGGCGGCTACGGTCACTCTGGGACCCAAGGATGTGGCGCGAGGGGCAGCTGGGGCAGGGGCACTTCAAGCCGGGAAGCTCCCCGTTTGGATCACGCCTGTAAATGGCGTGAATCGCGCGGCTGATTTCTCCACTCGGGCCGTCGGCGCTTCAGGAGCGGATCCAGGCCAGAACAGCACGCTGCACGTAGACGTCAAAGATGTTGCCAAGGCCCGCGCTGCGGGGGTCAACGGCGCGCTCGTCGCCCTGAGCGGCGGCCCGGCGGTCGGCCTGTCGGGCACGGTCGAGGTGGCTCTCGACATCTCGCCCTGGGCCAAGGCCGCCGGCGCCAACTGGGCCGACCGGGCCCATCTGGTGCGGCTGCCCACCTGTGCCCTGACCACCCCCGGCGCCACCGGCTGCACCACCCGTACGCCTCTGGCCTCGCACCGGGACGCCTCCGGGCGCCTTGTCGCGCAGGTCGACCTGCCTGCGAGCCGCTCGGCGTCCACGCTCTCCGGAAAGGTTCAGTCCGGCGGAGCCAAGCCGGGCCAGGCAGCAGCCCCCAAGATGCTGGCCGCCCAGGACGTGGCGATCGCGGTCGAGGCCGCCCCGAACGGTGCCAGCGGCGACTACACGGCCACCCCGCTGCAGCCGTCCGCCTCCTGGCAGGCCGGGGCCAATGCCGCCAACTTCACCTACGGCTACACCGTCGAGGTGCCCAATGGCATCGCGGGAGCCGGTCCGGGCATCTCGCTCGGCTACGACTCGTCCTCGGTGGACGGCCGCACGGCGTCCACGAACGCGCAGGCAGGCCCCTTCGGCGAGGGCTGGGACTGGAGTCCCGGCTCGATCTCGCGTTCGTACAAGGGCTGCAAGGATGCCGGCATCAAGGACTCGGGCGACGAGTGCTGGGCCGGCGACATCCTCTCGCTGAACCTCGCCGGGCACTCCGGCCAGATCGTCCGCGACGACGCCACCTGTGTGTACCGCCTGCAGAGCGACGACGGCACGACGGTCGAGCGGCTGACGGGCCAGCGCAACTCCGCCTGGAAGGGCGAGGCCTTCAAGGTCACCACGACCGACGGCACGCAGTACTACTTCGGCTCCAACCGCCTGCCCGGCGGTGACGGCACCGACCCCGAGGCCAAGTCCGTCTCGACGGTGCCGGTGTACTTCAACAGCGGCCAGGACAAGTGCCTCGGTGCGCAGACCCCGGCGAACGGCACCTGGCAGCAGTTGGGCTGGCAGTGGAACCTCGACTACGTCGTGGACCCGCACCAGAACCTGACCAGCTACCGCTACGAGCAGGAGGACAACCACTACGGGCGCGGCGGCGGCCAGAACAACGGAACCGGCACCTCGACGCGCTATCAGCGCGATAGCTACCCGGTCTGGATCGGCTACGGCCAGCGCCTGCCCGAGCAGATCGCTGCGAAGGGCACGCTCAAGCCCGCCGCCCAGGTGTGGCTGGACACGGCGGAGCGCTGCTTCGCCGCCGGGACCATCACCTGTGACCCGTCCCAGCGCACCAAGACCAATGCGAAGTCCTGGCCCGACACCCCGGTCGACCAGGAGTGCGCGGCCACCGGCGAGTGCCTGAACCTCTCTCCGACGTACTTCAGCACCAAGCGCATCACCAGGATCAACACGGAGGTCCTGGTCGGGACCGGCTACCGCCTGGTGGACTCCTACGTCCTCAACCAGTCCTTCCAGGACCCGGGCGACGGATCGTCCCCCACCCTCTGGCTCGACTCGATCGAGCGCAGGGCCTCCAACGGCAAGCCGGAGCAGAAGCTCCCGCTCGTCTCGTTCGAGCCGCTTCAGATCCCCAACCGCGTCGACGGCGTGGTCAAGCGCTCGGACGGTACGGAGGCCTCCGCCCCCCGTTACAACCGCCCGCGCATCCAGAAGATCACCACCGAGACCGGCGGCCTGATCAACGTCGTCTACAAGGCGCCGGAGTGCTCCCGGGTCAAGGGCACGATGCCGTCCTCCGAGGACGCCAACACGATGGCCTGCATGCCGGTCAAGTGGTACCTGCCCAAGCAGTCCTACCCGGACCCGGTCAACGACTGGTTCAACAAGGTTGTCGTCCAGTCGGTCACCCAGCAGGACATGGTCGCCGGCCAGGTCTCCACGGTCACCGACTACGAGTACGGCGGCGGCATCGCCTGGCACCGCAACGACTCCGAGTTCACGGACCCCAAGACCCGCACCTGGGACCAGTTCCGCGGCTTCGCCACGGTCACCACCCGCACCGGCAACGGCAACGCGGCCGAGGCCCCGCGCACCAAGAGCGTGGCCACGTACCTGCGCGGCATGGACGGCGACGTCCTCGCCAACGGCAGCACGCGCAGCGTCACCATCGACGACGCGCAGGGCGGCCACATCAAGGACGAGAACGTGCTGGCCGGACGCGTTCGCCAGACCGAGACCTACGACCGCGACGGCGGCACCGTCGTCGCCGACGAGGTCACCACGCCCTGGCTCGGCAAGAACGTCACCGCGACCCGCGCCCAGTCCGGCGGCATGCCTGCCATCACCGCCCGCGCCCAGAACACGGCCCAGGTCACGAGCAGGGCCAAGCTGGCGGACGGCACGTGGCGCACCAGCGAGCGCACCTCCGAGTACGACGACACCCTGCTGTCGCGCCCGACGAAGGTCGACGACAAGAAGGACCTGGCCCGCCCCGACCAGCGCCTGTGCACCACCTTCGAGTACGCGGCCGGTCCCGGCGGCGCCCTCACCCAGCTGGTGTCCCGCACCCTGGTCCTCTCGGCCGCCTGCGGGCAGACGCCCACCACCGCGAACACCGTCGGCGACACCCTCGCCTACTTTGACAACCAGCCCGCCGGGCAGACCGGCGCCACGGCGGACCAGACCGGTGTCGCGGTCCTGGAGAAGTACGACGAGGCGGGCAAGGCGGTCTACCGCCTCAACGCCACCTCGACGTACGACGTGTACGGCCGCGTCACCAGCAACACCAACAAGACCCGCAAGGATGCCGCCCATCCCGACGGGGCGGTGACCACGACGGAGTACAGCCCGGCCACCGGCGCCCTGCCCTCCTCGGTCACCCACACCAACCCGCTGGGCTGGAAGACCACCACCACCCTCGACACCGGCCGCTCGCTGCCGCTGAAGACCACGGACGAGAACAAGCACGTCGCCGAACGCGACTACGACGCCTTCGGCCGTGTCGTCTCGATCTGGCAGCCAGGGCAGGAACGGGCCAACGGCGCGCTGCCCGTGCGCAAGTACGCGTACGCGATGAACGGCACCAGCGCCCCGTCCAGCGTTCTGAGCCAGGCGCTTCTGGGCAAGAAGCAGGCCTACACCGCGAGCTACACGATCTACGACGGCCTCGGCCGCATCCGCCAGACGCAGGCGAACACCGTATCCGGTGCCCGCGGCAGGTTGATCACCGATGCCCTCTTCGACTCACACGGCTGGCAGGTGAAGACCAGCGCCGCGTACTACAACGACGAGGGAAGCCCGTCGGGCGCCCTCTTCCTGCCCAACGGCGGAGTCAATCCCGACAGCAAGATCCCCGCCCAGACCGTGACGGTCTTCGACGGCCTCGGTCGGACTACGGCCTCTGTCCTCCAGTCGTACGGTGTGGAGCAGTGGCGTACGCGGACGGAGTACCCGGGCGCCGACGAGACCCGGACCATCCCGCCCAACGGCGGCTACGCGAGGGCGACCGTCACCAACGGCACGACCTCGCTGCTGCGCCAGTACAAGTCGAACACGCCAACCGGCCCGTACGACGAGACGACGTACGAGACGAACACACAGGGCAAGGAGCTGCGGCGCAAGGACGCCGCGGGCAACGAGTGGACGTTCGCGTACGACCTCCTCGGCCGGGTGGTGCAGACGACCGACCCGGACGCCGGTACCAGCACCACCGTCTACGACGACAGCAAGAACCTCACCACCGTCACCGACGGCAGGAACAAGAGCGCCACCACCGTCACCGACCTGCTCGGCCGCACCGTCGCCACCTATGAGGGCAAGGCCGTCGACCCGGCCAAGCAGGTGGGCGGTTTCACCTACGACACCAAGGCCCTGGGCAAGCCCGCCACGACCACCCGCTACGTCGGCGGAGCCGGCGGCAGCGCCTACGTCTCCGAAATCACGGGATACGACGGCGGCTACCGCCCTCTCGGCACCAAGGTGACGATCCCGCCGGTCGAGAAGGAACTGGCCGGCGTCTACGAGACGAGCAACACCTACGACGCCTACGGGCAGCTGGTCCGGTCGTCCCTGCCGGCTGTCCCCAAGGCCGGACTCGGCGTCGAGTCTCTATCTATTGGCGCGGACGCATCGGGCAACCTCTCAACACTCAGCGGCACCATCGCCGGGGTCCGGACCCCGTACATCGTGGACCTGCTCTTCGACCCGTATGGGCAGGCGGTGCGGACCACGGTGGGCGAGACTGGTCTGCAGATCGTCTCGACCGTCGACTACGACGTCGCGACGGGGCGGCAGATCCGCTCGACGCTCGACAAGCAGACCGCGGCGACGGCGAGCGTCGACGTGGTCGACTACACCTACAACCAGGTCGGGCAGCTGACCTCGATCGGCGACACGCAGGACGGTGCGAAGCGCGACCTGCAGTGCTTCACGCACGACTACCTGGGCCGGCTCACCCAGGCCTGGACCGACACCGGCACCCAGACCACCGCCCCGCAGCCCAGCGTCCGCGGTCTCGGCGGCTGCGCCAACGCGGGCGGCCCGGCGATCGATGCGGCGGGCAAGCCGAGCGTGGGCGGCCCGGCACCGTACTGGCAGCAGTACGAGTACGACCTGCTCGGCAACCGCAAGAAGCTGGTCCGCAAGGACGTCACGGGCGACGCGGCCAAGGACACCACGGTCACCCAGACCTTCGGCGGCCGCCAGAACACCCCGTCCACCGACCCGAAGACCGGCGGCGGCACGGGCGGCCCGCACGCCCTGATGACCTCCACGGAAACCGGCCCGTCCGCCACGAAGGTCACGTCGTACACGTACGACGCGGCCGGCAACACCACCGGCATCACCAGCACACCGGGCACCCGAACCCTGACCTGGAACGACCAGGGCAAGCTCGACAAGATCACCGGCACCGGGGAGAGCGCCGGCACGAGCTACCTGTACGACACCAGCGGCAACCAGCTCATCCGCCGCGACCCGGACGGCACCACCCTCAACCTCGGCACCGACCAGATCACCCTCAGCGCGACCACCGGCAAGGTCACCGACGTCCGCACCTATGCCGCCCCGGGCGGCCTGTCCATCACCCGCACCACCACCGGCAGCACCTCCAGCAACCTCACCTACCAGAGCTCCGACCACCACGGCACGGGCGGCGTCCAGTTCAACGCCGCTGACCTCGCCCACGTACGCCGCACCTCGGACCCCTTCGGCAACGACCGCGGAGCTCCGCCCGCGCCGGGATCCTGGGCCGGCGACAAGGGCTTCGTCGGCGGCACGAAGGAGAACGCCACCGGCTTCACGCTCCTGGGAGCCCGCGAGTACGACCCGACCACGGGCCGCTTCATCAGCCCGGACCCGATCCTCGACGCGGGCGACCCCCAGCAGTGGAACGCGTACGCGTACTCCAACAACGACCCGATCAACAAGTCGGACCCCAGCGGCCTCAAGAACGCCTGCGACACCCCGGAGGAGTGCCAGCACAACAAGGAGAGCGGCCACGACAAGCCGTTCATCTACAGCGGCGGCAGCGATGACGACGACGGCTCAGCCGCGCTGACCACTGCCCACAACCAGCTCAACAAGGCCAAGCAGAGGCGCGATCACCTCATCCACGAGGTGGTCAACCTCATCGGCGACCTGATCGGCTACAACGACGCCCGAGACTGCTTCACCAAGGGCGACGTCATGGCCTGCATCAACACGGCCCTGAACGCCGTCCCCTGGGGCAAGATCGCCAAGGCCATCAAGGTCGGCATCAAGGCCTTCAAGATCTACAAGGAACTCAACAAGGCCTACAACGCCGTCCACGAAGCCGAACGCGGAGTCTCCCGCGCGGCCGCGGCCATGACCAAGGCCAAGACGGCCATCAAGGAAGCCCGCGACGCCGAAGCCAAGGCAGCCCAGGCGGCAGCAGAGAAGGCCAGCAAGGAAACCGCGACAGACAGCGCAGGAACGGAAAGCAGAAGCACCCGCGAGACATCCGACACCGAAGCCAGCACAGGCTCCGCCGAATCCCACAGCAGCGGCGGCGCGGAGGCGGAGCCCGGAACGTCCACACCCCCGCTGATTCACAACAGTGGCGACATGGAGGCTGCTGGCGTCTGGGGACTCGCCAACAAGAAGAGGCGATTTGAAGTCATCGGCCCCGGAGAGGTCAGGACCGGCGACGTGCACGGAGATGTCGTCGTGCGGGGCGGAACCCTCAGGGGCAACGTGCACGGCACCTTGGTGGTGGCAGAAGGCGGGACCGTCATCGGGGACGAATTCTTCGGAGCGGTGTACCAGATCGGCAACAACAACAACATCGGCCACCTAGGTCCGCGCGGCGCGAATTCCATCATTGGTGATACGCATCCGCCGGTCTTCCACGACACCGTTGTGATGGCCAGATCGATAGACAACGTCACCGTGAGCGGCCGTACGCTGTGGCCACTTGATTGAGGAGCTGAGCCAACGCCTTCCTTGGGCACCCTCAAGGAGACCAAGCATCGCGCCTGACGATACTCCGCAGTAGCCGAGTTTGAACGGGCCGCTTTGGTGGAGGAATGGGTGGGTTCCTCGGCTCCGAGCCGAGGAACCCACCCATGTCCTCTTGAGGCAGCGCTGACGGCACCGGCCGCGGAGAATCTGTCAAGCAAACATCGCTCTCGCGCATTCAGCCGAGTGGTCGGCGGCTGGCCGCCGACCACGCCGCACCCCTCGCAGTCCCAGAGCCCTGCGGCCCGCAGTGGAGGCTTCGCGGACGTCATGATCCGCGCGCGGGAAAGTGCGGTCGCAGGCTAGGGACGCGGGCGACGGGTCACCCGGCGATGATCGGCAGACGCGTGCCAGGTAGCCACACGGGTGGGGGAGGGGGCAACGGATGATTGTCGAACACTTGGGCGATCTGCCGCCGATCCAGTCGGCGTTCGGCGAGTAGCCGGCCCGCGAGGGCCTCCACCGCGAGGACGGTCCCGGGCATAGCGAGGATCCGTTCGGCGTCTTGCAGAGCCTGCTCGCGGTCGACAAGCAGACCGCCGGCAATGTAACTGTCCACCGCGGCAGCATCGCCAATCGTGCAGTACTCCAGCACGCAGCGTTGCATCTGTGGGTGGGTGTAGCCACGGTCCCACAACCAGCGGGCGTGTGCAGGCCCGGCGCCCAAGTGGATCACGGTGGCGTGCTGGGCATCCAGTTGGTCGAACTCGACGCGATATCCGCCGCCGACCAGCTCGTCCCGGCCGGGGGCCAGTTCCATGTGTACTGGGGTCGCACCCAGGCTTTTGGCCAGTACGGCGTGTGCAGCCTCGTGTACGGCCTGCGATGCCTTCAACACTTCGTCGGGGAGACCTTCATGGCACCAGACCTCGGCAGGCGGCTCGCTCGGCAGGACACGCGAGGAGAGCGTTTCGAGGAACGGACCGTGGAGTTTGAGGTGAAACCTCGATGCCGCGGCTGGGTCGATTTCGGCGAATTCCTGCAGGTTCATCCGTCGGCTCCGCGAGGGATGTGGGCGAGGTTCTGCCAGGTAATGAATCGAGGGTCTTGTGACTGGGCTATGAAGGAGATCCGCTCGACCGGCAGGGCCACGGGCCCGCCGGGATGATTGGAGACCAGGACTTTCGTAGTGGTGCAGCAGTCCGCCTCAGGTTCGGCAACACCACGGGCGAACGAGCTGTGCAGGTAGAGCGCGGCGGGCATTCCTGGCGACTGGCCGCCACCCGCCACATCGGTCTCGACCAACGTCATCTCCTTAGCCGTCGGGGCTTGTAGTCCAAGTATGCTGCCGGGCGAGCCTGAGATGCCGCCGCCGGGCAGAACGAGCTCGTTTGCGCGAGGCGGCCGGGATCACCCAGGCCCTGCACACCACCACACAGTCCATCAAGAACTGCGAGGCGGGCCGCAGCAAACCACGGCCCCCGCGCTGCCAGTCGTACAAGCGCTTGACGGAAGTCGTCTCCCAGCGCAGGAACGTACCCCCGCCTCGGCGGCCCCGACCCGTGCATCTCCGGCCTAATAAGGTGCCCGAGACCATCACCGCCACCTGACCCCAAGGAGGCCCGCCATGCGACAACACCACTCGTCCGACCACACCACGCTGCGCCTGGGCAGCGCCGCGCCGTTCTAGCTCAGCCACACCCACGAACGCGACTGGCCCGACCTCGCCCGCACCGCCGGCCGACACCCGCAGAGCCCGTTCACGCTCGGCGGCGACGGTAACACCCTCGCCTCCCGACCACGGCACCACCCGGCCCCGCTCGCCGAAGCCGCGGCCGCCGTCCTCCACGACCGGCACGAACACGGCCTGCTCCTGCCCGAGACCGGCCCCGACCACCGCCAGGCCGGATCCTGCTTCCTCAACCCCACCGTCACCGCGGAGCAAGCCCACGCCCTGCGCTGCCAAGGCGCCACCATCTACCAGATACCCTCGGGGACCTGCCGGACCAGCGCCGGCTGGCTGCTGGAGTCCTGCGGCTACAAGCCCGGGCCCCACATCACCCCCCGGCATCCGCTGCTCCACGCGCCGCACCCTCACCCTCACCGCCCAGCGCCAAGCCGGCGCACATGGCTTCCGCCAGGTACTGGAGGAGATGGCCGCAGCGTGCACAGGGCCAGGGGCATCACGCTGCACCCAGAACCCGCCATCCTATGACGTTGCGTTCCGGGGCTCGCTCCACCCAGGGGATCAGTGTGGGCTCGGCTCGCGGTGCAGGAACTGAAGGCGCTGCTGTGTCAGCTGCAGATGCCGGGCGTCGAGCGATGGCAGCGAGCGCAGCAGGCGGACAAGGTCCGGACCGGCGGTGAGAGCTGCCTTGCGGTCTTTGAGCTGTGTCCAGCAGTACAGTGCGCCGGCGGCCGCCGCATGGACGTCCGGCGCGTCCGGGGCCTGGCGGGTCAACCGTGTCCTGGTGGCGGTGGTCCACAGCTGAGTCGCGAGCGCGAAGTCGCCTGCCATACGGGCCAGGTCAGCCCGAATCTCCACCCACTCGACCGCCTCCGGCGAGGCGAGCCCGCAGGTCTGCGACACGTGCTGCTACCAGGTCTGCGCGAGCGCGGCTGCCTCGAGGTGGCGCCCGCTGGTGGCGAGTTGTGAATGTGCGGGCGAGGGTCCTGCGCGGGTACTGCCGCCTGCTGAAGCGCCCGGTCCGGCAGCTGCGGCTGCGCGAGCCGGCCGTCGGCGGGAACGCGTACGACCGCCTGGACCGGCACGAGGTCGGCAGGATGAGGGCCACGTACCGCCTCATGCTGTTCCTGGGGCAGGCCAGCGCCGGCCCCGCCGTGGCCATGCGTTGGTGTTGGCGCCGCGACCGTGTGCAGCGGTGCGTCATCGGCCGGCTCCGCCCTGCCAGAGGGAGTCGCCGCGAGCCGCGTCGGCCCGGTCGGGGTGCCGAGTTCGAGGGCGCTCGGCAGCACGATGCAACCGGGCGGGAGGGCGGCCGCACCTGCCGCGAGAGCGTGCAGCTGGAGGTTCGGTCACGGCGCTGGACACGATGGGGTTCAGCTCGCACCTCCTTGGTGCCACGAGCCGGGGCCTGATGCGCAATGCCCGTGAGTTCATGGCCGTGGAGAGCCGGCAGGTGTCGGCGTTCCTGGGCAAGGAAGTGGACCTCACGGTGGGCATGGGCGACCCGGGCGCGCACTGTCCGGAGAACTACCTTGGCCTTGGGCAGGGACTGCCCAAGGTGGTCGGGGAGACTGCCTGGTACACGCAGTACGCGCCCGGCGGCAGGAGTGACCGTTTCCGGGGTTCTCCGGAGAAGATCCTGATGTCGCCGACTCGTGGCGGCAGGCGGCCTCCCTCATGCAGCACTTCCTGGAAGATGCCCAGGCCTACGCGTCCACAGCGAGCAAGGCGCACTCCGGGGCGGCAGCCGACTCCTTCCAGGCCTACTTCAAGCAGCACGTGGGCTTCGCCGCCCCGCTGGCGAAGGCTCAGCAGGACGAGCCGGTCGTGGCCAACCTCGTAGCCGCCTGTACGCAGCTTGCCAAGGCATGCGACCGGTACGCCGAGCATGTCGCGGCGGCGAAGGTGAAGATTCAAGAGCACAAGAACGAGCTGTTCCGGCTGGACATGCCGTGGGACCAGCCCATGTTCGGCGGCAACGGCTTCGACGGCGGACTCCACGACGCCGTCCTCAGCGACCCCTGGATCCACGACCTGGGGGAAGTCGCCCACGCCCTTGACTCCTCAGCCGCTCGCGTCCGCCTCCCCGACGGCGAAGGCCCAGGAGCACCGGCGCTGCCAGGCGTGCCATTCCTCCCGCCGCTCATCGTCCCCGTGCCGGTACCGGTCGCCCTCGCGTCCCACACCGCTACCCCGGCCCTGCTGCCGATGATCAACCCCGTGGACTCCGGCATAACCTTCGCCGACCCCATACCGCATGTACCCGGAACAACCAAGCCGCTCACCCCAGCCGAAGAGCAGCAGTTCCGCACATGGATGAACTCCCTCAAAGCGGGAGGATTCGCCGGCGGAGGCGGCACCAGCGCTCCGGACAACGCCTACCAGCTGCGCGTATCGGGATACCCCGAGCGTGAGGTGCCGCCGGCCGGCAAGAACCGCGGCCTGATGGTCGACGGCATCCGGCCATCCGACGGAGACCTCGTGGAAGCCAAACACGTCCGCGACCCCGACTGCACGAAGAAGAGCTTCCGCTCCCTGGAACGCCTGGAGGAAACCCTGACCAAGCCCGTCAAGGTGAACTCCAAGGGAGAGCTCGCCTACGACCCCGTCATCGACTCCATGTACGCAGGGGACGAGAGCGAGCTCCTGCGGTACAGCAGGCCATGGAAAACCCCGCGAACAAAGAAGTCCGCGGCCTCGAGATCGTGACCAACGGCAAGGACAACGCCGCCTACTGGCAGTCCATGATGGCGATCACGGGCACGACCGGCTCCACACGCTACGTGCCGTAAGGCAAGAGGGAAGACTGTGTCTACTGAACGGAACATCCGCACCAACTTCGCCTTCTACCCGCCCGAAGGTGCCGACGCGGCATGGGACGCCAACCTGGAGTCCCTCGAGAGGGCTCTGCGGCAGGCCTTCCCGAACCCTGTGGTCGAGTACCGACTCTCAGGCGTCCACGGCATCCCCGTCCTCGATTTCGAGATCGAGCTGGCAGCCGGCGTCTGGATCGACGGGACAGCAGCGATGCCCAAGCCCGACTACGCCTTCATCACCCTGACCAACGTAACCGCCGACGAAGCCGCCGTCTTCGCCCGGTGGCTGCGAGACTCCTTCGTCCCGGCTCCACACCTGGTGCGCTTCGCCAGCAGCCTCGCCGTGGCCAACGGCGAACAGGACCCATGGCCACTCCCGGCACAGGGCGGCGTCGAAGAGATCGCCACTGAGCTGAGGCGACACCTCGCCTCCATCGACGACCAGGAGTAGAGCGCGGGCCACAAGAGGGCAGTGCTCTCGCGGCATCGCCGCCCTCCTAACCCGGTATTCATCCAAGCTGACGCTGACCGCCGATCTCGAGGGCGAAGCGGTGCGTGAGCAATCAGGATGGGAGCTGGGCGCTCCACAGTTTGGGTATCGCTTGGCGCTTGGCGCTGGTCGACATCGGCCTCGTCGGATTTCGGATGGACGGCCTGGGGCCGTGGTGGTGGGCCGGCTGGTTCCGTCCGGGTCCGCGGGCTCGGACGTACATCCCGGCCACGCTCACCGCGCCCTTGCAGACCAGGACCGGACCAACGACGCGGGCCAGGCCGTCCGGCTTGAACTCGCTACGGTTGCGAGGCGTGCAACCTCGTGTCCCGCAGCTCTGCTCTCGGTCTTGCTTGAAAGCCCGGCAGCAGAAGAGAGAGCATTGGATCGCTCTCGATCTTCTCCTTGGTCAGCTTCATGCCCTCATCGATAACGGGATCCCACCTCTCGGTGGCGCACTCCACTCGGCACGGTAGTTCTTTGATGACACGGTGGTCCACGGTCAGATGCAGAACCGCATGGCTTCCCCGCTGTCTTCCATCGGCCTGTCCAGGGTAGAGACTCATCAGAACCGCATCTCCGTCTTCGGCGATCCCGCGTGCGGCCCTCCGTCCCGCGCTTGCCTCCCCCTGTGTAAGCCTTCGCCCTAGGAACGTTGACAGAGCTTCCCGCACTTCAACCGTTTCTTGTTCGCCCAGAGATGCAAGCAGGCGCTGTCGGAATGAATCAGCCATGGAACCCATGAGGAGATCCTGGCGTTCCGCTGCAGGAATTGCACTGATCACCGCCCTGCCTGGCACGTGTCGTCTTCCGTTCCCTCCATTGAGGCACCTTGTCAGCTGCCCCCGTACCGCCGCCAGGCGAGGTAGCTTCCAATGCCTCATGAGTACAAAAGCTCATGCGGCAGCGGAGCTGTGTCTACAGACTGAGCTCATGCATCAACGCGAATGGAAGCCAGCCCACCACCGCCGCGGGGTCGAGCGTGTCGGCATTGCCATCCTGGCGGTGACCACGGCGATCTTTGCTGTGGTAGCCATCCCTACCGTCATCGTGGTCGTCGGCTACGCCCTGGCCTGAGTGGATTCCAACTGCAGACGGAGCTGGGGCAATGGCCGGAGTCCCGGTCTCAGACCGTTTTTGAGATCTTCTGCTGTCCGTGTGTCGGCCTCGGCCGGAGTCCTACCAGCCGAACTGCGGCTGCCCAACGATCCGCGCACCGACTTTGGACGCCAGCCATGTGACCCGTTCGTCCTCTCCAGCCCATGTATGGATGAAGACCGTGTGCTCAGGACTGGGGTCATCACCGTAGATGTCATGGCTGTTGAAAGCGATCTGCAGCTCCGCGTGCTTCGCGTCCGAGCCAAGGCTCAGCTCGGGTACTGGCGGCCACGTCAGATGGCCCCACGACAGGGAGAGCGGACAGATGCCTACGCCGCGTGAAGGGCTTCAGCTGCCTACTCAAAAGTGGCCGGGTCCCACTTCACTGCGACGGGAAATCGATCCGTGAAGGGAACGAAGCGAGCTTTGGGGAAGGCTGTCTTTGAGCCCCTCCAGCTCGGCTTCGGTCCCGGCGCAGCCTTGCAGGTAGGAGCCCTGGCAGTCCCCCGATACGGCCGTCAGTAACCTCTGCGTGATGTCGAGCACTTCGGTCAGGTCCGTTGTCCTCAATAGCGGGTACGCACGCGAGTTCCCCATGATCCCAAATCATGCCAGAAAGGGATCTGACCTGCCCATGCCAGCAAATGGGCCCGACCGCGCCCTCACAAGGCGGCGAGCGAGAGTGGCCGCCGGCCTGGCCGACGGCCCTCCTCGGCTGCTCTCGTAGTCGCGGGCAAGGCGACGGCGGGCGGTGAGCCGGGAGAAGGTGTGCTCGCACCACGGGGTGCCGACCAACGCGTCAGCCAGGGCACGGGTCAGATATCGGCATCACAGTGGCCTCGCTGCAGGCCAACGGCAAAGTCCGGCCATATCACCACGCGCCACTGACCTCACATCCTGGCCCGCCGCCGTCAGCTGGCTGGCCGCGCCAGGGTGAGCATCCCGCAGCCGTACGCCTTGCCGGACCCGATGCCGGCGACGAGGACCTGGGCGAGGAGCGCTGGATCGGTGACGGTGAGGGTGCCCTCGTAGACGACGATGTCCAGTGTCACCGTTGTCCTCCCGCCCGGACTGCCGGAGGAGTCGTTCGTCGCCTTCGAGAACACGGCCCGTCGCGCGCGGGTGACCTTCACGTCGAGGACGGGAAGAGAATGGTCTGGTTCCACACCTTCGATCAGGTCGAGCGGGTCGATCACGGGGGCCGACCCGACGGGTGCGGGGATCTCCACGATGGTGAACCCGTGCCGCCCATTGTGGCCGCTGATCCAGTCGAGCTGCTGAGCTGCGGTGCGGCATGCGACCTGCCGCCCGCGCGGCAGCCGGAGCCGGCCGTCCGGCCCCGGGACACGTGGGCCCTGCGCGCGGATGTGGTGGACGGGGTTGGCCGACAGCCGGAACCGGTAGATCTGGCCGGCTGCCAGGCGGTCCAGGAGCGGCTTGTAGTCGGCGACGACTGGCTGTGCGGAGGGGGTGTTGATGGCCCATCCTGCCTGTTCGACCAGGGCAGTCCAGTCGGGTTCGACCTGGGTGACCGCGTACAGGTACGGCTTGTGCTTGTCGTCGGGGTCCAGGCGCCACAGGCTCCGGCCGGGGTCGGCGTGGTAGGACGTCGCGCCGAGGACGGCGGCGTGCATGGTCAGCTCGGAGCCCAGGAGGTAGGGACCATCCCCGACCGGGCGGGGAGCACACCTGGCAGGCGGCGTCAACGGACAGGCCCTTGGGGCCATCCCCGACCGGGCGGGGAGCACACTTAGCGACCAGCGGCGTTGTCGCGGAAGATTTCGACCATCTGGTGTGTGGGATGGCTTCATCAGCTGAGGGAAGTGTACGTGAGGCGCCGATCAGGTGGTTGTACTTCACGTCGAAACTTTCCAGGGCCCAGGTAAGTGGGGTGTGATTGAGGATGAGGCCGCGGCTGTCGAGGTGGATGTCGCCGCCCGCCGCTGGGGCCGAAGGGCTGGTCACCAGCGAGGGTGTAATAGCCGCTGTGGTCGCGGGTAACGGGGACGATTTCGATCAGTATCTGCCGGTGTCCGCGGTCTCAAGGACCTTCGCCGCCGTGCGCAGCAAGAGGTAGCGGCGGTAGAGGCGGTGACCACCAGGCTCTTTGTCAGTTCCCTCGGCGAGCCGGCCTTTGCGGCGTGAACCGCGATGTCCCGGCCGGCCTTGGCTTCGCGGCTGCCCCGCCGCGCGATGATGCCTACCTTGTGGCGGAAGTTCAGCTCGGCGAGTCGTTCAGGTTGGGCCACGGTGTCGGGATAGGGTGCTGGGGTTCCAGGGTTCGCCGGAGCGGCTGGTAGCCATGTGTGCTTTCCCCCGCGCGTCGTCGTGGGCCAATGCTTCGCTCCTGCCTGTCGTGTCTACAGATTGCGTTGGGCTGATTGGCGACGTAGGCGCGCGGGTTGTCAGGTGGATGCCATGTCGACGAAGCGTGAGTAGTGCCCTTGGAAGGCGACCGTGATGGTTCCTGTTGGGCCGTCCCGGTGCTTGGCGACGATGAGGTCGGCTTCACCGGCGCGCGGGGACTCCTTCTCGTATGCGTCTTCGCGGTGGAGGAGGATGACCAGGTCGGCGTTGTCCTCCAACGCTCCGGAGTCTCGTAGGTCGTTGACTTGCGGCTTCTTGTCCGTCCGCTGTTCGGGGCCGCGGTTGAGCTGCGAGATGGCCACCACCGGGATGTCTAGCTCTTTGGCGAGGAGCTTGAGGCAGCGGGAGATCTCCGAGATCTCCTCGTACCGCGTGGCGAAGGGGCGCGTGCCGTAGGTGAGCATCTGCAGGTCGTCGACGACGATCAGCTCGATGTCGCGCTGGAGGTGCAGGCGTCGGCTCTGCGCGCGGACTTCTGTGAAGGTGGCGTGTGCGCTGTCCTGCACGTAGAGCGGAGCGCTGGAGACGTCGGGCATGCGACGGGCGAGGCGGGTCCAGTCGTCGTCTGTCATCGTTCCGGAACGCATGTGGTGTAGTGCGACTCGGGCTTCGGCGGACATGATCCGCATGACGACCTCCGTCCTGCGTGCTTCGAGGGTGAACAACAGCGCGGGCAGGTTGTTCTTGATGCAGGCCGAGCGAAGGAAGTCCACAGCCAGGGTGGACTTGCCCATGGCTGGGCGGGCGGCGATGACTGTCAGGCTGCCCGGGCGCAGGCCGCCGGTCAGGGAGTCGAGATCGGTGAAGCCTGTGGGTACTCCGAGGACCATGGTGCCTGCTTTGCGGCCGACGGCTTCGATCTCGTCGAGGGTGTCCTCGCAGATGTCCCCGAGCGCGAAGGCGGGCGGGATGCTTCCCGGGATTTCGGTGCTGGCGGCGAAGATCTCGGCTTCTGCGGCGTCTGCGATGCGGTCCACGAATTCCGGGGTGCCGTTGGCGGCGAGGTCGTGGATGCGGGTGGCCGCGGCCTGCAGCCGGCGGAGCCGGGCTGTCGATCGGATCCGCTCGGCCTGGTTGCTCCAGGCCTTCCCGGAGGGCTTGCTGCCGGCGAGAGCGTTGATGTAGTCGGCGCCGCCGGCCGCCTCGAGCTGGCCCGTCTCGGTCAGGTGTTCACACACGCTGAAGGGACTGGGCGTGTGGTTGCCCGCGTAGAGGGTCAGGATCGCGTGGTAGATGAGCTCGTGGGCAGGCTGGTGGAAGTCGTGGCCGCGGAGGATCGCCACGACGTCGGCGATCGCGTCGGTGGAGAACATCATCGCGCGCAGGACGGCTTTCTCTGCCCGCAGGTCGTTGGGTTGGGCCTGCTCGACGCCGTCCTCGGCCATGTACTCCCCCTGTGTGCCACGCCCCTGTCAGGCGCCCCACATCAGGGTAGCCAGTGCGGACGGATGACCATGTGAGGTCAGGATGGTTGAGAGGCCCGGGCCCGGCGAAGCGCGAGGGCGTGGGTCCTTTCTGCGGCCGGCAGAGCGTGAGCGGGGCTGGCTGGCGCGTAGAAGGGGTGCGCCGGCTGGTCCTCGGCTGGCTGCGCTGCGAGACGCGGGTCAGGGGTGACTGGTGCAAACACCGCATTGACGATGCCCCGCTCTGCCGGGAGGGAGGCATCCGCGGGCGACAGGATTCGGATTGCGTGAACTGGGTCAGTGCCGGAGTCCTGGGTGAGGCGTGGGACGAGCAGGTCTGCAAGGAGCCGGATCTGCGCAGCCCAGGCCACTGAATCGGCGCGGACGACGAGTTCACCAGTCTGGAAGTCGACCGCAGTGACATGGCGGGCGATGTCACCGCCGACGATGGATGGCCACCGCGCCAGCAGAGGGTGCACTTCGGGGATGACCCAGCCGCGCTCGGCGAGGAGCTCGGTGAACGCTGCGCTGATGTGTGCCGGGCCCCGATCTGTCCGGCGCTGCGGACGGGCAGGCGGCGGTGTCACGCGGCGCCGGCGGGCACCCTGCCGGGCGTAGTGGAGTGCGATCCGGGCGAGATCCCCGCCCGTGCTGTCACCCTGCTGCGTCATCCCTGTCCTGGTCTGTGTCTCGGAGGGGGCGGCGAGACCCTGATCTTCCGCGGGCAAGTCCCACCGTCGTCGGGCTCCGCCAGCTCGGTAGCGGACTTCGCGGGCGCCCGGGGGAATCATCCCTCTTGGACCGTGCGCCGCAAACCACCGGAAATCAATTGCGCGGTTTCGCGGGTCTGCTGGGACGTGAAGCCGTACAAAGATGAGCGTGACTACGTCTCCGTGGGACAACGGCGGAAGCCGCCTGTCGCAGGCCTTCCGTCTCAACCCGCACTCGCCGTCGAAGGCCTTGCGACGAGACAACGCGGGACGCTGTCTGTACTGCTACAACAAGGTCTGGTGGTTCGACCGGGCCGATGGCGGCCGCATCCCCCTGATTCCGAAGCAGTTCCCCACCTCACGGGTACCGCCGCGTGCCCGGTGGAGCGTGGACGCTGGGCTTGCCCGTCCCGGGGCCGTGAGCGACACCTGCTGGATCGCCCATCCGACGGTCTGCCCAGGGATAGAACGCGGCGAGGAGATGCAGGACGCCGGTCTTGCCGACCTTCACCGCCAGTCGGCCATCAACATGCAGACCGCGATCCGCGAGGGACGGTTCAGCGCCCCGCTGGCAGGTCCCGAAGACGAGGGCGACCAGGACAAGGATGTACGTCCGGCGGCCTGGCGCCGGGATGTGGTCGCCTACCACTCCGTCTTTCTGCTGGTCCCCTCGACGGTGGAGGAGCTGTCGTGCGTCGCGCTCTCCGATGCGACGAACGGGCGCTGCGAGAACGTGGTTTTGGACCCCCGGGCGGGCTACCAGGGCGAGTGGGCGGAACTGGAGATCCCTTTCACACGCGGCCGTCGGCGCGACCACGGTCTGTGGGAGGGGCACACCATGTGGGTGTGGAGCCTGAATAGCGTCAGCTACCAGGAGAGCATTCGCTGGCGCCACCAGCACTGTGCCCAGCACGCCACGGGCGGCACCACACCAGATGCTCACCCGCGTGAATGCGAGCATTTTGACATCTTCCGCCACAGCCAGCATGTGCGGCACCAGCGGCCCGGCACAGCCGCGGGGCCGGCTGCGGCGGCCGAGGAGTCGCGAGTGATCTGTGCTGGCACCGGATGCGGCAACGGGAATGTCGGAGCCGTGCCGGAACGGGAGATCGTGCCGGATGTCGGGTGGTTGTGCTGGAAATGTCGGCCCAAGCACACGGCTCGGCGAGCCACCCATCGCCGCTGGCAGGACTGAGAACGGCACTGTCCGCCGGGGTGTTTAGGCTGTGCGGTTCAGGGCCTCGGCCGTGGTCGCAGTGATTTGCTGCGGCAGCTGGGTGAGTCCTGCCTTCTCGGCGCGAGAGCGGGCCCGCGCGCGGGCTTCCGAAGTGGCCCTGGCCAGTTCCCTTTCCGTCTGCTCGCGACAGCGTTCGGCCTCGGCTCGTCCTTCGGCGAAGGCGCTCTCGGGCTCCAGGATTCTGGTGCGGATCTGTTCGAGTGCGGCCTGGGCGATCCGGGTGTCCACGGGTCGGGTGTAGCGGTGGGCTCGGTGCTGGGCAATGGCCTCGCGGTAGCCGGCGGGCTGCTCGTAGGGCTCTGTCCGGGGCGGAGCAGGGACTGCGGCTGCGGCGGTGTGGGGTGTGCCGGCCGGGCGGGGGACGTCGCGGGCGGCACCGGGCGGCAGGATCCGGATGGTCCGAACGGCCGTGGCGGAGCGCATGACCTGGTTGGCGGCGTCGATGAGCTGGCGGGTGCGCAGCCGGACGGCGGTGGCGTAGGGGGCGGAGGCGGGGCGTACGGCGAGCTCGCCGGTGTCCGGGTCGTAGCCGGCGAGGGCAACGTGCCCGGTCAGGTCGGTGACAACGGCCTGCCACTCGTCGACCAGGGATCCGCCGGCGGCCGGGAGTTCCCAGGCCCGGTCGGTGACGAGGCTGGCGAGGAGCGCGGCAAACCCGATCGGTTCGCGGCCATCCGGCTGCCGGCTCGTGCGGGCACGGTGGGCTTTGCGGGAGCCGCTGGGCCGCTCACCTTGCTGACGGGCACTGGCCCGGGCAGCGGCGAGGGCCTGGCGGGCGAGGTCGACACCGGATGCCGGGGCCTGCGGGGTGGTGCTCGCTTTGGTCATCGAGGGCTCCCTACTGGTGTGCGGTGGTCATCGGGCGGGTGGGGCGGGGGATGTTGAGGGCGCGGTGGACAAGCCCAGCGCCGAAGATCACCTCGGCGCCACGGCGGCCGTTGCTAGTGATGACGGAGCGGATCAGGCTGGCGTGGCCGTCGCGGTACTCGGCCAGGGCCAGGACCCGCATGTCCGCGGCCTCCTGGGCGGTCGGGCCGAGTTCGGGGTGCTGGTCGACGACGATGCCCGCAGTCCTGTCGTAGTCGGCCGGCAGGGCCTGGCGGGCGGTGAGGTAAGGCATCCATGCGGCCTTGGCAGCCTGGCTGCGGGGGCCCCGGGGTACGGCTTCGAGCTCCTGGTGGCGGCGGGCAGCTGCGATGCGGGAGTCACGCCAGTCCGAAACCAGCCCGGCCCGGGCCTCGGGGGTGCGGACGATCTCGTGGGCACCGCGCAGCAGGGTCGCGAGGAGTCCCGAGGCGCGATGAACGGTGTCGACCTCGCCGCGGGCGTGCAGCCATCCCTGGACCTCGGCAGCGCTCCAGCCTGCGTCGGCGACGTGCCGGACCACCCAGGCGATCCGGGGCGTGGAAGCCCGGCCCAGCCAGGGGACCTCCCGGATCAGCTCAGCAGCCAGCTGGTACCGGCGCCCCACCGCGTTGATCCCACGACGAGCCTTCTCGCCGGACACCTTCCTGATGGATGACTCGCTCTTCCCGCTGGCGACGTCTGTCGTCTCAGAGGGAAGCGAGGTAGTAGCTGCAGTAGAAACACTTGAGCAACTACCCCCCATTGGGGTGCAACGGTCCTCATCCGAAACAGCCGCCCCACAGGCCGCGACAGACTCCTTCGGGGCGGGCTTCGCCGGGCCCTTCGCGGTCGCCTTCCGCGGCTTGCGGATCTTCCGAGCGGCCTTCTTCGCCAGCTGCGCAATGAGCTCCCGGCCGGCCTCCGCGATGCCTGTCATCGCGCGCGTGTACGCGGGCGCGTCCTGGTCACGCTGCACCGTCTTGATGCCCAGCGCCTGGTCGAACTGGGGCGGGACCATCAGCGCGAATTCCGACGCCTGGTTGCCGTCCCCTGCCAGCCGGGTGCCCTTGACGATGTACGCGAGCAGCCCGGTCTCCCGGAGCATACGTAGGTGGTCCTGCACGGCCCGCTTGGACAGGCCGGTGCGCCTCATCAGGTAGTCGATGCCCGGACGGCACGGCGACAGCTCGCTGAGCAGCTGCGCGATGTAGACGGTCGTCGGCCCGAACGAGCGCGGCCCGTGGTTCCTGTGTACCCGCGGGGCGTACAGGCCGGCCCCGGCGACCCAGTGGACCGCCTGCATCCACGAATAGCCGTCCAGGGCGACCCGGCCCGACGACGTCGACAGCCACTGCATCGCCTCCGGCACGAACAGACCGGGCGGCACGGAGACCGCGTCGCCGTCGACCGACGCACGCGGGCCAGGAATCAGCACGGCGGCCGGCGCCGCCACGGCGCTCACCGGCCCGCCCGAAGGTACGAGATAGAGATCATCTCGGCAGCCTTGCGCGGCAGCCTGTGGACAGAGTCCGGGAAGCGGCGAGAGCCCGGTTCGCTCCCGTCCGGCGGGCAAGAATCTTGAAGCGCGTCCCGCAAGACCGGACGCGGTCGGCGGGCGCGAGCAACGCGACACCGGTCGCGCGGTCGCGAGGCCCGGCTGTGAATCTGATCAAACAGAAGCCCGACAACGCACTAAACGGGACGAAACGGGTATGCGTCGGCTTTTCAGGGGACACCAGATCGTGCACTATGAGAAACGACCTGCCTTCCATATAGCTGGACCGACCTGAGCCCTCGGGCCCGGCCGAACCAGATGTGCGGATGTGTTAGGTGCCGCCCCCTTCGTCAGAAGAGGGCGGACGCCGATCGGGCGGGGGGAGATTTCTCCTCCCCTCCCGGTCCTGCTGAACCGCGAAGCCCCTGTGGTGGGGGCCCGCGGGTAATGCGGATCGGTACTGCTACGGCTGTGGTGGCCTTGGTTAGTGGCCGGTGGTGCTGGTGGCCCTGGTAAGGGGCCGATAGAGATATGAGCGGCTCGATGAGCCGCGGCTCAGGACCGGCTGCAACCGGGACTTGAGCGACCGACACGGTGGTAAGCCGGTCGGTAGACGGGCCGCGCGAGGCCAGCGGATTGGTAAGTCCGCCTCTTGGCGCGCGCGGCCGATGGCCACTAGGTCATCCCGACCCCCCTCCGGAGGCCGGCGTCGGCATGCCCTCATTCAGCTGAGCGGCCTCGGGGAAGCGCTCCGCGAGCCGCTTGAGCAGGTGGATGTAGACATCGCGCTGCGGGCGCCGGGGGTGGCTCTTGCCTAGCTCCCAACGCACTACGGCAAGGCGCCTTACGCCCACCGCGTCCGCGACGTCCTGCTGCGTGAGGTTTGCGGCGAGGCGCAGTTGTGCGCGCACGTGTGGCGGCGGGAGGACGTCGTCCAGGCCGGCCAGCAGGTCATCGACCTGCCTCAAGCGGTCCGGGTCGGGCATGGCGCAGCCTCTCATGATCGATCGATCTCTGAAACATACACCATTTGATCTCCGATGGGGTGCGACATCTGCCCCGTCAGGCAAGGTCCCCCAGATGCGCGTTGACGGCCTTCGCGGCCGCCATCAGCTCGGGCAGCTCCACTACCGTCACCCCGGCCTCCACTAGCTGCTCGTAACCGACGCAGTTGTCGACGAACAGGCTCGGCTCGCGCCAGGCAATGACCACACGCGGGATGCCGGCCTCGAGGATCCGCTGCGCACACGGCGTACGGGAGGCGCTGCGCTGGGAACAGGGCTCCAACGTGCTGTAGATGGTCGCGCCCGCGAGCCGCAGGTCACCGTCCGGAAGTTGGGCGAGGGCGACCTCCTCCGCGTGTTCGCGGGGCCCGGTCGCCCGGGAGTATCCGGACGCCAGCTCGGTGCCGTCCTCGCCGACGATGACCGCGCCGACCGAGTAGGCACCTACGGCCGGAGGGCACAGCGCGGCAAGGTCGATCGCACGCTGCATCCAGCGCAGGTCCTGGCCTCGGTCGGGTGCATACATCAGCTGCGCTCCTTCGGGGCGTAGCGAACGAAGACGACGTCGTCGATCGCCCGAACTTCCAGCAGCTTCATCCGGGCCGTCGATCCGCCGGGGTAACCATCTGGACCGAGGAAGCGAGCGGCCTCCGGCTGACCCACCAGCAGGGGGGCGATGGCCAAATGCACTTCATCGGCGAGGTCGGCGGCCATCAGCTGGGTGTGGATCGTGCCGCCGCCTTCCACCATGAGCCGACCGACGCCCCGGCGCCCGAGCTCATCGAGGACCAGGCCCCAGTCGAGGTCCGGCCCGATGCTGACGACGTCGGCAAGGTCCCCGAGCGTGGCGCGCACCTTCTCCGCCGCGTCGTTGACGGTGATGACCAGCTTCTCGCCGCCGTGGTGCCAGAAGTTGAGGTCGGCGGAAAGGTCCCCGGTGCGGGTGACCGTGACCTTGAGCGGATAGGCCGGCTTGCCGTCGGCGACGCGCTGTGCACGGCGCTCGTCGCTGTTGACCAGGAGGCGCGGGTTGTCCTTCCGCATGGTGTTCGCGCCGATCAGGATGGCGTCGGACTCCGCGCGGACCTGGTCGACACGGTCGAAGTCGGCGGCGTTGGACAGGAGCAGCCGGTTGGGGCTGGTGTCGTCGAGGTAGCCGTCGACCGACATGGCGGCGGAGAGGATGACGTACGGACGCGTGGTCATTGGGGTAGTGATCCGTTTCTCTCAGGCTTCGTGAGCGAGGATGGCGTCGAAGTTCTCGCGGAATGCGGACACCTCGGGCTGGCGCTGCCACGGGACCAGCGTCCTGTCGAGCCGGGCGAGTTCCCGCATGATTCGGCCGGAGCCGGTGTCCTTGGCAACGGTCAGAGCCTGAAGCCCAACGGTGGCGGCCTCTTCAGGCGAACCGGCGCCGGCGTGGGCAACCGCCGCGCGGGCGAGGTACACGCCTCGATCCCGGTGGTATCCCTCAGGCAGGGCCTTGATGGCGTTGGTGAAGATTTCCGCGGCTTGCGCGTGCTTCCCAAGCACCTCCAGGCCCTGAGCGCGGTGAACGTCGACGTACTGCTCGTTCAGCCACACGCCCCACGGGGTCGTGTCGCTGGAGACCCGATCGAGGGCGTTGCGGACGTCGTCGATCGCGCGCTCGCTGTCGGTGGAGTCTCCTCGCAGCGCGTGGCCGTACGACTCGTAGGTCCGGGCCACCGCCGCGAGGCGGCTACGCGGGCGCGCCATGCGCTCGGCTGCTTCAGCCAGGTCCACAACGTCGACCAGGTCCCTCTTCTCCCCGGCGAGTTGGGCCTTGCGTGCCATGACGTAGGAGGTCAGGTCACCGTCGCCGACGGTGTGGCTCCACTGGAAAGCCCGGTCGAGCCAGAACTCAGCGCTGTCGAAGTCGCCCAGGTCCTGGTAGAGCCATGAGGCGAACTCCGCGTACTGGGTCTGCAGCTCCATCAGCTCCTGTCGGTCGACGCCCTGAGCGTCGCGGCGCAGGTCCTTGATGGCGTCGATGTGCTCGCGCACGGCTGCGATGGCGTGCCGTGGTCCGAGCAGATTGTCGTTGTCGATCAGCAGTCGGCGGGCACGCTTGAGGTGCTCGATTGGCGTGCCGCTGTACGCCGAGGCAGACCGCGCGGGCTGCCTCAGGCCCTCCAGGACTTCCGAGTCCGCGACCGCCGGCGTACCCGTGCCGAATGCAGCTGCAGCACCGATACCCACCCCACCACGCAGCATTGCGCGTCGACCGAGCGCCACGAAAACCACCGATCCATCCCGTAGACGAGCGGGGACAAAGATCCCCTCATGCTCAGACGCTGCCTGCTGAGTGCCAGCGATGGCCAGCCCGAGCGACGCATCGGATACATGGGGAGCGGAATCGGATACATGGCCCCGCGCGGATACAGCCGGGGCAAGGCGCTCCCACAGGTCGACCAGCACGCCGCCGGCCTGGAGTAAGGAATCGATCAGCTCGACTTCCGCCGGGTCCTTCGGTGGGCGTGTCGCGTTTTCCCATTTCTGCAGCTTGGAGTGCGACATGAAGGACTTCGTAGCAAGCTCGCGAAGCGACATCTTCTGCGCCTGACGGAGCTTTCGAAGCGTGTAGCCGAAGCGGTGCAGAGGCGACTGCTCCGGCGTCAGCACCTTCGGCTGCTGCCCCACTTGGTGATCCCTCCATGTCTCCACTCGGCGTATCCAGCGGCTGGATACACGCCCGATCTAGAACTGGCTCCCGGGGCGGGCCTACAACTTTGCTAACGAAGTTGAACCCGCCGAGGAGGGACGAACATGCGCAACGAGACGCGAGAAGGGACGTCAGTCGCTGCGCCCTTTCTCGATCCGCTCAAGGCGTGCAGCGAGGTCGGCAACCTGCTCCTCAAGCGCCTTGAGGGCGCGGGCGGTCGAGTCCTCGCTGGAGTCGGAGGCCGTGTCCGTGATGAAGGATCCGCGGCCCTGGTGGGAGTAGATGAGCCCGGCTGTGCGCAGCTCGGTCAAGGCCCGCTGTACGGTGCCGGCCGCGACGCCGTACTGCTCAGCCAACTCCCGTGTGCTGGGCAGCTTCGTGCCGGCGGTCAGGCGACCGGATCGGATCTTGTCGCGGACATCCTGAACGATTCGCTGGTACGGCTGCACGGCCTCGTTGCTCATGAGCGACATCGTAGATCGACCCCCTCGCCTTAGCTAGCTTCCATAGCTTCCTCAATCAAGTGCTTGACACGCCCCCAACTGTATCAGCTAAGTTATGTGTGTCGACAAAGTGAGCGGGCGCGGCAAAGCCCCCACCTGCCACTTCTCGGGATCACGCAAAGCCACTCCGAAGGGAGCACACCCCATGAACGTCACCCGCCGCCCCGCCGCCAGTTTCGCCACTGAGCATTTCGACGCTGAGACGCTCGCGCTCCTGGAGGCGGTCGAGGTGCCGCTCCCCGCCTTCGCCGACCTGGACCTGGACGTCGCCTTCGGCACGCCGCTCGAGATGTACGCCGCCGGCCCCCTGGCCCACGAGCGGCTGGACGGCCTGGACATCACCGCCGCCGTCGCCGCGATCGAGGCCCGCGAGAACCGGATGCTCGCCGCCCGCGACATCGCCGCCGACCCGGCCGTCACCGACTTCGTTCGTGAGCGCCTGGTCGACGTGCTCCTCCCCTACGCCGCGCAGCTGCGCATTACGCGGCGGCCGGCCGCCGCGGCGCCCCTGCCGCTCGCGGCCTGATCCTCCCCGCCCCCACGCCGGGTCTTCGGACCCGGCTCCTTCACCCGGAACCGCCCCTGGCGGCGCCGGATGTGGGAGCCGAAAGCGGCCCCGACACCATCCGCCCGGACCTGAACGCGAAAGCGGGAGGGAAAGGCAGCGGCCGGTCCTTGAGAACTCAACAGCGTGATCCACCACCGCAGTCCCGGCCGTGACCACACCAGCCGGGGGTGAGTGGAAACCCGTCGTGTGGCGCCATTACCCCTGGTGATGGCAGTCGGCACGTGCGATGACCCGTCAGGCGCTTCAGTTCTGGCGACCTGGAGGCGGTAACACCCGCCAGGTGCTCATTACTGATGGAGAGCCCGGAGGGCTGACATCCACACGACGTAAAAGAACGACGCGACACGCTCCCAGACCCTCGGCACCCGGTCCCAGCCGAGGCGAGGAGTCGCGTCGGGACTGAGGGCACCTCGCCTCCCTCCAGCACGACAAGGCGAGCAGCGCGGCGGCAGAGGCCGCGCCCCTTGTTTTTGCAGCCCCGCGCTGCCCAGTCGCGCACTACCCGATCTTCGGGTCGGTCGGTGGGCGGTGGAGAGCGCGGAGGAGCAGTCCCACACCAGCCACTGACGAACGACCACGGCCGCCGCCACCCGCGAGATGCGGGTGGCGGCGGCCGTGGCTGCTCGTACAGCAGTCAGAAAGCGACGAACCCCCGGGGGCCTAAGCCCGGGGGTCGTCTTTGCAGTCACCCTCCGGAAAGGGAAGACGCACATGCACAGGATGACATCCACTCAGGCCCGCCGGATGCGGCGCCCGGTACTGCAGGCCGCGATCGACGCCGGTGCCCGTTGCAGCCAGGCTGACCCCGACCTCTTCTTCCGGGCCGACGGCGAGCCGCCGGCCACCTGGCAGGCGCAGCGCGCCCAGGCGATCCGCTTCTGCCACGGCTGCCCCGTCCGCACGGCCTGCGAGGAGCTGGCCCTGCGCGACGGCGACGGCAACGACCGCGTCGACGACCTCGTGCGTGGCGGCCGCTCCGGCAGCGAGCTCGTCGCCCTCCGAGAGCTCCAGGCCCAGCGCCTCGCCGCCGCGATCACCGCCGACGAGGCCAGCGACCAGGAATGGAACAAGCTCACGACCCTCGCCGTGAAGCTGAACCGCGAGGCCCGCAGGATGCCGACCAAGAGCGCCGGAGTGAGCCACCAGGCCGAGCTCCTGAGGCAGCAGAACGAGCGGATCGCCGAGTTCGCCGCCAAGCTGGCTGTGGTGCGCACCGCCCGCCGCGCCCGTACCGGCTGGGAGGTCACAGCATGACCACCACCCTGACCCCGCGCGCCGGAAAGATCGACGACATCGAGCGCAGGGACGACGAGCGCGGCTTCGAGCGGGACGAGACCGACTCCCTTCACCAGCTCGGCACCCTGCTGCTCACGATGGCCGAGCGGGACGACGCCCTGATTCCCGAAGGGCGCCGGGCCCGGCGCACCCTCGCCGAGATGGCCCCCGGCTACGTCCGGCCCCCGCTGCTCACCTTCAACCTGCCGGTCCGCGCGGCGGACGACGCCTGCGTCCTGTGCGGCTTCTGGACCTGCCGCTGCGGCCAGACCGCCGCCGTCCCGGCCCGGCCGCCGAGCGCGACGGGCACGGTCCGGTGAGTGGCTGCGGCCACCCGCCGACCCTGGTCACCGTGAACTCGGTCGGCGCGGACGGCAAGCCGTACCAGTCGATCCGGCACGATCCCTGCACCTGCGGAACGCCGCCGCAGCCGCAGCCCGAGAAGGAGTAGGACCGCTTGCACACACCGGCCGCCCGTACCGCCCAGCATCACGCGGTACGGGCCATCGCCGCGCGCGGCCTGACCCACCCCCTCACCCAGGCGCTTCTGGCGGCCGCCGTTCTCACCGCGGCGGCCGCCTGGGAGGCCGGCCACCGCGTCACCGACATCCACCCGCCCCTCACCAGGCGCGGCAAGAGCTGACCGACGCTGTCCCGCCTGGCGGGCCCGGAGGACAGGTTCTCGACCGCAGCCCTGGCCCGCCGCGTACCCGCCGCCCGCACCACGGGCGGCCGCCCTTTCACACGCCCTCGGTCCGGGAGAGTCTCGGGCCCGCCCCCTGCCAGGAGAGCTCATGCAGCGCAGCACCCAGCTCGACACCGCGACCACCACCGGCACGGCCCGGCGGATGCCGGAGTCCCTGTGCACGCACCGGCCGACGTGCCCGACCGCCGACAGCCCCGACCGCGAGGCCGCGCACACCATCGCCTCCCACCCCGAACAGGGCTGGAGCCTCCTCTGCAACTCCGTCCTGGTGTTCGAGGTTATGTCGATCTCTGTGATTTCTGGCGCCTGTGACCTGGTGGTTTGCGAGACGGACATGTCGATGTCAGGTGATCGAATCGTCTCCAGTGGCGCAGCTGGAAACGCTGCTCGCGATCGTCTGCGCAACTTGGGTGGGCGAGAGGTGAGTGGTGTCGATGACTTCGGCTTCTCGACGCAGCCAGGTCAGGGCGTCCTGGTAGCGAGGAATGTGGTCCAGGCGCCATTGCCGAGCGCCGGTTTCGACCATGTCGCTCTCGATGCGGTGGGCCAGCGTGTCTGGATCGGTGTGCAGCACGAAGTGCCGCACCGGAATGCCAGCCTTCGCCAACCCGGCGTGGATCTCTCCCCAGTACTGCTCGACCAGCACCGACTGGGGGATTACGAGTACTCCGCCGACGAAGTCGAGGACCTGCGACGCGGTCTCCACGACCAGACCTCGCCATGGTGGCCAGTCCTGGAAGTCGTTGACGGGAACGGAGTTGAGGACAGGCCTCAGCATGAAGCCGACGGTCTCGGAGTCGAAGACCCTTGCGTCTGGAAGCCGCGCGGCAAGTTCCTTCGAGGTCGTCGTCTTGCCGGCGCCGAAGGTCCCGTTCAGCCAAATAATCATGCCGGTGACCCTATCTGGGGGAACGGAGTCACTGCTGGCGTCCCGGACAGGACCGGTCTGCGCAGCACCCGCGCCGACGCGTCGCGAGAGTCAGCGGTGCTCAGCACCTCCATTCGATGGCGCGGCCGTCAGAGTGCGGAGGCGGCGAATCTCGCCGTGGGCGGTCTCGAGTTTTCGGGTGAGGTCGGCGACCTGATCACGGAGTTGCCGGTTGCGTTCGAGTGCGGTCTCCAGCCTGCGTTGCAGGGAGACGTCGCTGGCTGCGTGTCGAAGACTGCGGTGGGGAGCCGGGTCTCGCTGCTGGAGCTGGTTGATCGCGGTGATGAGGTCGGTCTGCGTGTATAGCCAGGACCGGGAGACACCAGCCGCGTTCGCGACGCCGACGACGGTGGGCCGTTCGCTGCGGCGGGCAGCCGTCCTGATGGCATCTTCGGCGCGCTCGCGTGCCTGCCGGCTGCGGGCCTTCGAGGCTTCGACGAGGAAGCGGGAGTTGTCAGCCGGCGGCATCGAGATCGGTCACCTTTCCGCCGGCCACGATCTGCTGCGGTCCGGCCTGTTCCAGGGCGTCGATGATGGTGTCGAGCTTGCCGAGCGTGCGGGTGTTCTTCTCCGCGATGCGGGAGAGTCCGGCCCTCGCCGCGTCGTCGATCAGCCTGCGTGTCTCCTCTCGCTGGCGCCGGTGCTGGTCGAGGAAGTCGCCGGTTGTGATGAAGAAACGGCAGTCCAGACAGGGGTTGGCGAATTCGCAATCGGTCTGGATGGGGGCTCCGCAGTAGCCGTTGGGGAGACTGACCTTGGCGCGCACGAGGGACAGTCGCATCCAGGTGGCGTCGGCAAGCGGGTGGTCGGTGGGCAGTGCGACTGGTTCGCCCTCGGCATTGACCTTGAGGGCTTTCTCCCAGTGCTCCCGCAGCGTCTTCTGGTGGAACCTCGCGTAGACGGCCGTCATTTCCGGCGACATGTGGTCGAGCAGTTGCTGGACGACATGCTGCGGGACGTCGGCGTTGATGAGCCGGGTGCCCAGGGTGTGCCGGAACTGGTGGAAGGTGACCCTGGCGGGGCGTCCATGCTCGTCGAGGAGCCGGATGCGGTGCAGCCAGATCTCCATGGTCCTGCGGCACCAGGTGTCCGAGACGGGCTTGCTGCCGTTGAGGTTTGCCTGCGAACCGGGGAACAGGAAGCGGCTCCCGGCCGGGAAGCGCGACCGGACGCGGCGCTGTTGCGCGGCGATCTCGTCCGCCAGGTCCTGACTGATCGGGAAGAACGCCGCACGTCCGTGGATCTTGTGGTTGATCCAGGCCAGGTAGGGGGCTCCGGTGTCGTCGCGGGTGACGCAGTCGAACCGCAGACGGCGGGCGTCCTTCATGCGCAGACCACAGGAGATCAGCAGCGGAACCATGAGGCGGAGATCATCAGCGGAGATCAACGCCAGGTTGGCGGGGTCTTCCAGCTGGCGCATGAGGTGCTCGGAAATCCAGCGCGGCTTGGCCGGCGGCAGGGCTGGGGCGTCGTTGTAGATGACGGCGTCACGGGGAAGGTCCGGCTGCCAGTCGTGAGCCCGGGCGTCAGCCAGAAAGCGGCCCAGCGCGTTGATGGCCGTCCGCCGGGTGAAGACGTCCGGGTAGTCGATGCTCAGGGCGGCAATCCACCCCTCGATCCGTGCGCGTGTCAGGTCAGCGGGTGCCGCGTCCGGACGAAGGTGCCGGGCCAAGTGGGTCAGGGCACGCAGGTTGTTCGCGACGGTGTTGACGCTGATGTCCGTGCTGATGCGCCAGCGGCACCACCGCTTGACCACCTCCCTGAACCACAGCTGAGGGATGCTCCCGAAGCGCAGGTAGCGCGACTCGCCCTCTGCCAGGGCCAGGTGGCGAAGGTCCCAGGTGTCGCGCGGATACTGGTCAGCCCACGGGTCATCGGCGATGAGCAGGTGCTCCAGGGCGAAGCGGGTGTCCGCGATGAAGCGGAAGGCCACGACGTTGTAGCCGTGGCGCCGTCCGCTGGGCCCGACGGGTGCTGCGTGATCACGCCAGTGGTCCTCGCTCCAGTCCAGAAGGCTGGTGACCGGCGCCTGACACACCCAGGTGACCGCGCGCCGGACATCCCGGGCGGGCGTGAAACGCAACCCTTCGTCGAGGCGATGCTGGAGTCCGAACTGGAACTCCAGACGGAGTCCGGCGTCGAGCTGGCCCAGGCGGATCTTCGGGTCGCCGCGGTGGACGAGGCCGTCGTACCAGCTGACGAGATCAGGGCGGCCGTGCTTGCGCCAGCGGCTGTAGTGCGTGTGACACAGCGGCGCGTTGGTGCTGTCGGTCCAGCGAGAGCAGTCCGGGAACTCGCAGGCCCGCTCCGCTGCCCCCGTCTGCGGCGGCTGGTAGGGGGTCCGTCCCACCCACTCGTCGAGGGGTGGCCGTCCCGCACGGTTCCACCGCCAGGCATGCCGGTGACACAGGCCGCGGGCTGCCCTCGCCCGGTTGCAGCCGGAGAGCAGGCAGTCCAGCACCTGGTTGCGCTGGTGCAGTCGCGTGTCCTCCTCCGCGGACCAAGTGTCCAGGTCGGCTGGGCGGTCCGCGGCCGCCCAGCGGTGATGGTGGGTGCGACACAGCAGCAGCCGGCCCATGGTCAGCGCGGACGGGCAGGACGGAACACGGCACTCGCCGGGAAAGAACGTCGGGCTGTCGCGAGGCGGACAGAACACTTCGGCCCGGAACTCCGGCCGCACCGTCGCCATCAGCTTCGCCAGAAGCCCCGTAGCGGCCTGCCGCTTCTGCGGTGCGGTCACTGGTCAGGCACCCCGTCCTTGATGATCCCAGCCGAGAGGAGCACCCTGCGATGATCTTCGACGTCGAGGTGGCTGTAGACCTCCGCGGTCGTCTGCGAGCTGGAATGACCGAGAAGCTCAGCCACGACCTCGATCGGAACCTTGGCCCGCAGCAGTCGTGTGGCGTAGGTGTGCCGGCAGGCGTGCGGCGAGAAGTGGGCAATGCCGGTTCGCTTCTGAAGGCGCTCCACCAGTTCGTTGACGTTCGCCCGGGTCATCGGGGAGCCGATCGGTGCTCGAAAGAGGTTGGCGAACACGAAGTCGCAGTCCAGGGCACCGTACTCGGTCTCCATGTAGGTGGCGTATCGGTCGAACAGTTCCGGGCTCACCGGGACGGTCCGGCCCTTCATGCCCTTGACCCGAGCGTGGTTGGCATTGTTCTCGCGCGGAACGACGTGGATCTCGCCCCTGCGGAGGTTGAGGTCGGCGTGACGCAGCCCCAGGGCTTCGCTGATCCGCAGACCCGAGTCGTCCAGCAGAGCGATGAGGAACCGGTCTCGTCGCCGGTTGCAGGCTGTCATCAGCCGCTGGACCTCGTCGTTGCTGAGGGTCTTCGGGGGTTTGCGGTGCGCGGGGATGCGGATCGGGCTGTGCTCGACTTCGCCGCCGCGCCGGGTGTGCGCCAGCATCGGCACGAAGCGGCCGGTCGGCTGCCTGGCCAGCAGGTTTCCCAGCAAGGCGGGCACACGCTCGTCCCGTCGGGCATGGAACCGGTAGAACGACGCGAGCGCGGCCCGCTTCCGTTGCAGGGTGGTGTTCTCCAGCGCCTGGCCGACATCCGGGAGCACGAACACTCCCGCCGCGCGGGCTGGCTTCGGTCGCCGCAGCCACTCGAAGAACTGAGCAAGGACCTCAAGCCGCACCCGCCGGAAGTCCAGGCGTACCTGCTCCAGCCAGACGAAGAAGTCCCGCAGGTCGTAGGCGTAGCCCTGCACCGTGTTCGGCGACGCGCCCGTCGCGGCCAGGTACGCAAGGAAGTCCTCCACCGCAGCGACGGGCAAGCCGTCGCCCCCCACCACGGTGTACGAGAGCGGACCGTCATCGGTCAGCCGCAGCCTCTGCACAGCGAACGACACACCACACCCCAGGCCGACATGGACACGCGAACAGAACCCGTCCATGAAGCACCGAAAGGCCATTCCATGACCGCGAGTTGGACATCAAAGACACCCGGAAGACGGATCGGCATAGTCGAGGACACCGGCAAGCTGCTCCCCGATGGCCGGATCGTCGCCCCGCACCGGCCCACCGGCGCCGTGGCCAGTCCGCTGCCTCTCCGGCTCGCGGATGCCCACGCGCTGATCGGGGGCACGGTCGGCAGCGGCAAGACCAACGCGGTCACGCTCCAGGAGGCGATGGCGACCCTGGCCAACTCCTCCGGCACTTCGCCGTCGGCCTGACGGCTGCCTGATCCGCCCGCACGGACCGCCGAATCCTGGCGGTCGGTGCGGGCGGTGTTGGGAGCCGGACAGCCCGGACGACCACGACCGAGGAGTTGCCGTGCGCGACACCGCCCAGAGCACCACCCCCGTGATCACCTACAAGCGGGGACAGTACGTCCTCTACCGCAACCCGGAGATGTTCTGGACCGGCCAGGAGGGCCACACCTTCGTCTGCCGCGTCGAGCGAATCTGTGTGGGCGGCGTCACCTACGACCTGACCCCGCTGCCGTCGGGCCGCCAGGTCAACGCCGCGAGCCCCGACTACATGCGGCCGCTGCCGGCCGTCGACGCGATGCGCGACATCGACACCGCCCCGCTGAACACCGCGGGCGCGGCGGACGAGATGACGGCGGCCGCGATGGCCTGGCTCACCCAGCAGCGCCAGATGGCCAACCGCCGCCCGGAGCTGCCCGCCAGCGACTGACCCACCAGCCCCCGCAGCACAGCGGTCCTCCGAGTCCTCGGCATTAGAGCTGCCGGGGCCTCGGAGGACCTGGTCCTGACCCTACCGACCGACGCTGCCCCGCGGTGCCCTTCCTCACGGAGGCGCCGGAACGTATGAGAGGACATCCCCCCGTGGCCACCAAGACCACTGCCCGTCGCCGGGGCCAGCCCAAGAGGCCCGCCAGGCCCCGCACCATCACCGCAAAGCCGCAGACGCCGCCGGCCCCCGCTGCGGATCAGGACGAGGCTCCGGTCGCCGAGGAAGCCGCGCCGCTGGTGCACGAGGAGGCCGACCCGGTTCTGGCCGACGCCGCCGACCGTGCCGCCGACCTCCGCGACCAGGCCGTCGCCGACGCCGCCCGGATCGTCGCCGCGGGCGAGGCCCGCGCCGCCGAACTGCTGGACGGCGCCCGCACGCAGGCGGCCACCCTCACCGAGGAGGCCGCCGCCGAGCAGTCCCGCATCCTGGCCGACGCCGCCACGGCTGCCGACCAGGCCCGCACGGACGCCGAGGCCAAGGCAGCGCAGCTGCTCGCCGACGCCCGGGAGCAGGTCGAGGCCCTCACCGCCGAGGCCACCGGCAAGGCCGACGAGCTCCTGGCCGACGCGGCCAAGGCCGCCGACCGGCTCCGCGAGGACGCCGCCAGTTCTGCGGCCGCCGACGCACAGCAGGTCCGCACCGACGCCGAGGCGACGGCGCAGCAGCTGCTCGCCGACGCGCGCGGCAAGGCCGACGCCCTCACAATGGCCGCGGCCGGGAAGGCCGAGGAGGTCCTGGCCGACGCGCGCCGCCAGGCGCAGGACGCCCTGACCGACGCGGCCGCCGATGCCGAGCGGGTCCGCACGGAGGCCGGCCGGGAGGCGGCGCAGGCCCTCGCCGACGCGACGGACAAGCGCACCGAGCTCCTCGCCGAGGCCGAGCGCACCGCCGCCGACACCCGCACGGGCGCGGCCAAGGACGCCGAGCAGGTCCTGGAGCGCGCCCGTGCCGACGCGCAGCAGACCCGCGAGAGCGCGGATAGGCAGGCCGCACAGGTGCGGGCCGGGGCGGAGAAGCTGGCTGCCGGCCTTCGCGCCGACGCCGACCGCGCCCTGGACGACGCCCGCACTGCGGCTGAGGAGCTGCGGGCGGCGGTCGACAAGGATGTCGCCCGGCTGCGCGAGCAGGCCGGGACGGACCAGACGTCGGCCCAGGAGGCGGCGGCCAAGGCCACGGCCGATCAGGCCGCCGCCGCCCTGGCTTTGGCCGAGGCCGAGCGGATCCTCGAGGCGGCAACGCAGCGCACCGTGCGGCGGGCGCGGCGCCGGGAGATCCGGGCCGAGTCCCGCGCCGAGCGGCGCAGGATCCGCGACGAGGCCCGGCCCGCCGGCGGTGTCCCGCCGCTGTCCGGGCAGGAGCTGCTCCTGGTCGTCGGGATCGTCCTGGCGGCCGCGGTCGTCTCCACCCTTGGCCTGCTCTCCTCCTACACCGCACTGGAGACCAAGGCGGCAGGATGGGGCTGGGAGTGGCCGTGGCTGCTGCCGGTCGGCATTGACGTCGCCATCCCGGCATTCACCGGCGCCAACCTGGTCCTGATCCGCATGGGGATGGAGCTGCGCTGGATCCGCTGGGTGCCCCGGGCGCTGACGGCGGTCACCGTGTACCTGAACTGGAACGCCTCGGACTCCGCGTCGGGCCGCATCGGGCACGCCGCCCTCACCCTGCTGTGGGTCGTCTTCTCCGAGATCGCCTCCCACGTGTACGCGACGAGGATCGGCGCGGTCACTGGCAAGGTCCGGATGGAGACGGTGCGGCGCAGCCGCTGGCTGCTCGCCCCGATCCCGACCGCCCGGCTGCGCCGCCGGATGATCCTGTGGGAGATCACCTCCTACGCGGAGGCGCTCACCCGTCTCCAGGAGCTCACCTACCTGCGAGCGCAGCTGAAGGAGGAGTACGGCTGGCTCTGGCGGTGGAAGGCGCCGCTGGACAAGCGGATGGCGCTCAAGCTCGACACCGCGCCCGCCGCGCTCGCCGACGCGCTCACCCCTGAGGACGCTCACACTGTGGAGCGCGCGGACGTGAGCGCCGACGCTCACCCCGAACAGGGCGACGCTCACCCCAAGGTGAGCGCGCTCACCTCCGGCAACGGGGAGGGCGAGCGCGAGCGCCCGGCGCTCACCATGGGCGCTCACCGAGGTGAGCGCGCGGTGGAGGACGACGACGCTCACCGAGCGGAGAGCGCTCGTACGCGCAGCGAGCAGGGTGCGCTTACCGAGCGCCGCCACGAACGGATTCGTCTTCTTTACACCGAGCTCGGGCGCCGTCCGCAGTGGACGGAGATCCGCGACGCGCTCACCAAGGCTGGTCTGTCCGATGAGCCGGTCTCCCGCCCGACCGCCCAGCGCCTGCGCGAGCAGGTCGAGGAGGGCACCCCGAGCGCCCCGGCGAGCGCGAGCGTGAGCGCCGAGGCGAGCGTCCCGGTCAACGCCTGAGCGCCCGCCCGGCGCTCACACTCCCTGCCGCTCATGGCCGCCCCCGGTCCGCGCCCACGCTCCCGAGGGTGAGCGCGGACCGGTGACGGCCACGGCCGGCAGGCCCGCGGTCCGTACCCGCCCCGAGCGGGGCGCGGACCGCCCGCCCGAACCGAGCACCACCCCGGCCCCGCACGCACGCCTCGGGGACACGGACCCACGAACCCTTCCCCCATCCCCACCCCCGAGACCTGGAGGTCTTCAGCCATGCCCGAGAACAGCAACCGGTGGACCTCGGACCACCTGATGAAGCCCGGCGGCACCGCCGTGTACGCCGCCCAGCAGCGCGAGCGGCTGCGGCAGATGGCCGACGAGGTCAGGGCCCTGCTCGGCGAGTACCGGTCCGACCTGGAGAACATCAAGTTCGACGGGGACAAGCCCTTCGAGGCCCGAATCCGGGCCTATCTCGCCTCCCGTCCGCTCGCGCAGCTCGAAAAGGACCTGCGGGACGCGGTAAACCACGCCGGAAAGCTCGACGCCGAATTCCAGCGGCGCTACGTCGAACTGCCCGCGAGGCGCGAGGAGAAGGCGGAGAAGAAGGAGCTGGAGAAGGTCCAGAAGAAGGGCTTGGCCACCGCCCGCGCGGTCAACACTGCCGGGCACCTCAACGGCCTCACCAGCGCGCTGGTCGAGCCGACCGGCGATGGGAAGGGAGTCGTGCAGAAGACCGGCACGGACGGCGGGCAGAACACCTTCCTGGACTTTCTGGAAAAGAGGGCCTGATAAGTGGCCCCGCACCTTTCCAAGGGTCAGACGGCGCGTTGGAATAAGCGCCTGGCGGAGACAACCACGAACAAGGCGCGGGCGACCGCGCTGTGGGACCTGGCCCGTCTCCTGGCGGGCACCGACGACCGGGCGTGGGCCGACTTGGTCCTGCTGCTCCAGGGCTGGACGACGGAGCAGCAGGGCCGGCCGCCGTCGCCGTAACGCTCCGCGCTCATCACGGCTCATCATCACCGCCTCACCCCGTGAATCCGGGGGGCCCATCATGCGCGCCTATACGCGCGCGTGAGGCCCCCCGGATTCGTGACCGGGAGTGACTGATCGAATGGAGACGGCCGATGGCCGACGACGACGCCGGGGGGACCGTCCTCGGCTTCCCCGGCGGGCTCACGATCCCGGGGCCGGTGGGCAGCGCCCCGCCGGCCCCCGGGGCCGACACCCCCACCCTGACCGCCCTGCCCACCCTGGCGCCCCCGCCCTCGCTGCTGGTCGCCGGGAATTCCGACGTCGGCGGAGGCGGCGACACCGCGGCCGCACACGCGGACCCTGGAATCCCGGACAGCCCGCAGGGGCAGGAAATCGCCGCCATGTCGGTGGTGATGATGGCCGGTATTACCGTCGCCGCAATGCGCGGCGCGTGGAATGCCGCCGCTTATCTGAAAGCCCGCCACGAACACCACCGGGCCATTGCGGATAAGCAGCAGGCGGCAGCCGATAAAGCCGCAATCGGTTTGGAAGCGGCCCGCCAGAAAGGCCGCTTGCAACCCGGCCCGGAATTCGGCCGAAGCACCCGCACGTCAGGCGGCGGAGGAGGCCGGACAAACTCCGGAAAGAATTCCCCGCCCAGCACGTTCCGCTCCCTCAGCGGTTCCAAGTCGCCGGGCGCCTCCGGATCCAAGGCGCCCACCAAGGGCCCTGGCGGGGCCTCTGGTGGCCGTACGCCCTCGCTGGGCACCGGCGGGCGTGGAGGCGGCGGCGGGGGCCGCAGGGGCGCGCTGGAGACCCCCGGGGCAAAGGGCAGTGGAAAGCCCGGAGTTGGGGGTGGAAAGACCCTGTCAACCGGCACGAGGAACAGCTCCGGAAGCCTCTCCGGAGCCGTCCGCGACCGGGCCGCCGACCGGATCCGCAACGGCCGCAAGCCGAAGAACGGCACCGGCACTTCCGGCTCCTCCGGCAAGTCGGGCGGGGGCGGCGGCGCCACACCGTCCTCCGGCTCGAAGCCGGGCCGCGGGCCCGGGTCGAAGACCAGCCCGTCCGGATCCAAGCCCGGCACGGGCTCGGGGACGAAGCCCAGCGCGGGCACGGGTACGAAGCCGGGCTCGTCCGGCACGAAGCCCGGGACGGGTTCGAAGCCGGGCAGCAAGCGGCCGTCCTCGCCCGCGCCCTCCAGGGGCCGCAAGGGCAAGGGCAAGAAGGGCGGGCGGAAGCCGGGCGCCGGCGGCCCCCCGAGGCGCACGGGCAAGGGGCGGGTCACCCTCCCGGCAGCCATCGCGGCGGAATCGGAGCGGCGGCTGAACAAGCGCCGCAAGCACCTGACGCCTGTCCTGACCACGGTCCCCAAGGGCAAGAAGAAGGGGAAGAAGAAGCCGGCCCCGGCCGGGACGGCGACGCCGGGCACGCCGAAGGTCGACCTGACCAAGAAGCCCAAGCCCCCCACGAGCACACCGGGCGGCACGGCGAAGCCGAAGGTCAGCCTCACGAAGAAGCCCAAGCCCACCACTGCGGCCGGTACGGCCCCGAAGGTGAACCTGCGCAAGAAGGTCAAGCTCACCAAGAAGCCCCGGAAGCCGGGGCCGGGCGCGCCCGCCGGTCCGGCGCCGACGTCGAAGGTGAACCTGCGCAAGAAGGTCCGCCTCACCAAGAAGCCGCGGAAGCCCGGACCGGGCCCGGCTGCCGGTCCCACCGGCAGCACGGGCACGACCGGGCCGACGCCGACCGGCCCGGCCTCCAAGGGGAAGGGCGACCGGCGCCGTTCACTGCGCGGCTGGTGGGAGCGGGCGGGTGCGCGCCGCTCCGGGAAGCCGGAGTCGGACTCGTCCAGCTCCACCAGCTCGGCGACGACTCCCGGCCCGGACCCGGCACCGGCCGGGGGGTTCGGGCCGCCCCCGGGCTGGGGCTACGCCGAGGGCACGACCATCACCGTCGAACAGGCCGGCGGCCAGGTCTGGGAGGCACGCCAGCGCGAGGCCCGCCGCCGCGCGGGGGTCGCGGCCGGAGCGATTCCCGCAGCACGAAAAGGAGGAACCGTAGTGACCGTGCCCGTCCCGACGAAGGCACCGAACACCCAGTACGCGGACAGCGACCTGACGATCTACGACGTCATCGACTCCGACGCCGACATGGCCGAGGAGATCATGGCGGGCGTCGACGAGGCCCGCGCCGCCGCGGACGGCTGCGAGACGATGATGACGCGGCTGGAGGCCCTGCACGAGAAGATCGTCGACCTCAAGGTGCCCGGCGTCCTGGAGGGCTGGGTCCTGATCCTCGCCGAGAAGGCGGTCAGCGTGAAGGCGAAGGCCGAGGCCCTGGCGGAGAAGCTGCCCGCCGCTTCCGAGGCCATCGCCTCCGCGGGTGAGAACGCGGAGCGCCGCCACAAGCCGCTCGCCGACGCCGTCCGCGACGCCGGACACGCCGCCCCCGCCGAGCGCGACTACCACGTCGAATAGGAGAACCACCGTGTCCGACCTCGTACCCGTCATCGGCGGCGCCCTCCAGAGGACCGGCTCCGCCATCGTCGGCGCTGTCCGCTTCGGCATCGTCGTCGCGCAGCTCACCGCCGCCAGCGCCACCATGGCGGGCCTGTCCAACCAGGTCCGCTCCACCTTCAAGTACGTGGAGGACTGCGCGAAGTCGGTCGACAGGCTCGCCGACCAGGCCGCCGCCCTCAGCGTCGACCAGTCCACCGTCAACGAACACCGCGAAGCGGCGACCGTGATGCGGTCCTGCAAGGACGAAGCCGAAGCCATGGCCGTGGAGTGCGAGGAGATGTCCACGCTCTTCCACGAGACCGCCGACGGGCACATCGCCGACTACGGCTCGGTCGCGGACGCCGCCAACAACATGCCCGACGGCATCGAGATGGCCGACCGCACCTTCTACAGCAACCGCTGACCACCCCCCGCACCGCACGAAGGGCGGCGAACCCCGAAAGGTTCGCCGCCCTTCCCTATGCCCTCGAAGGAGAGCCCACCGATGATCCGCCTCGGACCCCTGCGCAGCCGCTTCGCCCTGGCCCGCAACGCCGTCGGCCGCGTCGCCACCGTGGTCGGCACCGGCGCGCTCGCCACCGGCGCCTTCACCCACAACCTCTACGCCCCCTCCGTCCTGGCCGCCCTCGGCTGCGCCGGCTGGGGCGCCGCCTGGTCCCTCACCCTGCGCCGCGACGCCACGGGCAACACCGCCATGGGCCTCTACATGGCCCCCTCCGTCTCGATGACCGTCCTGCTCACCGCGCAGCGGATCATCCCCGGCATCGACTGGTACTGGGAGCTCCTCGCCGACGCCGGCTGGACCGCCGCCGTGCTGTACGTGCGCCCCGCCCGCGTGGCCCGCCTCCTGGTCGGCCGCGAAAAGTCCCTGACCCCCGAGGCGATCGAGCAGACCCGCGCGCTCCTGGTCCAGGACGACGTCCAGGCCGGTCCGCAGCACCCGATGGCCGCGTACTGGGCGCAGCAGGTCGCCATCGAGGGCGGCGCCGCCGCGAACACCCTGCTGGAGCAGATCGAACGCACCGGTGAGCACTCGATGACCGCCGTCATCCGCTCCACCCTGCCCGGCAAGCCGGTCCCGAAGATCGACCTGCTGGAGCTGTCCGCGGCCATCAACTGGCCCGAGGACGAGATCGCCATCACCCCCGTGCCCCGCCAGGGCGCCGGAGTCCGGCGCCTGACCGTCGGCCAGGCCCCCGAGGAGGCCCTGGACATCTACACGGCCTGGGAGAAGCTCATCGCCCCCAAGGGCATGCCCTCCACGGTCATCACCGCAATCCGCACCGTCGACATCCCCGACGAGGAGACCAAGGAGCTCCCCGCATGAGCAGGATCTACGAGCTCACCGTGGAAGCGGCCGAGCCCGGCGACATCATCACCTACCACCCGCAGCGCCTCGCCGCGGCGCTGCACATCGCGGACGTCAACCGACTCGCGGTCGAGACCAGCGTCATGGGCACCAAGGCCCTGGTCACCATCTACCCGCACGACCCGCTCGCCCGCGTCATCCTCGCCGACCCGCAGATGCTGGTCATGGACGCCCGCGGCCGCATCTGGATCGGCCGCTACCACAACGGCCGGCCCTCCCTGCTCCGGCTGTACGACCCGGCGTCCGGGTCCGCGCAGCGCCTGCTGCTGTTCGGCACCACCGGCGCGGGCAAGTCCACCGCCGGGCAGATCATCCTCGCCGCGATGAAGCGCTCCGGGATCGCCGTCCTCTACGCCGACCTCAAGGGAGGCCAGTCCGCGCCCGAGGCGTTCGGGCAGGCCGGGCCCGGCCTGGACGGAAACGTGGCCTGGCGGGTCACCACGCAGGAAGGGACCATGGCGCAGCTGCGCACGACGTGGCTGACCATGATGGACCGCCAAGAGCGCTACGCCCGCCTGGGCCGCTCCAAGTTCCTGCGCGACCGGCCCGACCCGCTGATCTACCAGATCATCGACGAGGCCAACAGGTTGCTCGAAAAGGGCGCCCCATACAGGGACGAGGCCACGTTCTACATCAAGGACATCGGCCGCACCGGCCGCTCCCTCGGCGTCGGCATCGGCCTGTTCGCCCAGGCCGGCCACCTCGAGGAGATGGGCGGCAGCGACACCCTCCGCGCGATGCTGAAGGAGGGCGAGGTCGTGTTGCTCCGTTGGACGTCCAGCATGATGAAGCAGCTGGTGACCGACGGCCTGCTGCCCGCCGGGCAGGTCCTCGCGCCAATCCCGAAGTACGCGGGCGAAGTAGACCTCGTCTCACAGTTCGACGAGGAGCACGACGACAGCGACCTGCCCGGCACCCAGGGCACCGCGTACAACGTCAACGGCCGCTACCCCACCAGCAAGATGCGGTTCTGGAACATCGGCTCCAACGAACCCACCGAGGGCCTGGACCCGGAGGTCCTCGACCTCTACGGACCCGGCGCCCCGCCCGAGGTCGAAGAGGACGCCTGGGGCCTGATCGGCGACGCCTACTGTCAGCGCCTGGACGGCATGGAGGCGTACCGGGCCGTCTTCCCCGAGCCTGAGGAAGACGAGGACGGCGAAGGCGGCGACAAGAAGAGGAGCGGCGGCGGCGCCAAGGCGGCACCCTCGCCGGTCCCGGCCGCCGCGGCCAAGCCGAAGGCCCGCACGCTGCGCGACCGCATCCAGGCCGTCCTGGACGCGCACGACGACCCGCTGGACGCCCTCCAGATCCTGGAGCTCGTCAACGCCGACGGCGGCCGCGAGGTCAAGCTCGGCAGCGTCCGCAACACCCTGACCGCGATCAGGAACTGACCTCCCCCACCGCCCGGCCGGGCCGGGCCCCGAGCCCGCCCGGCCGCCGGCCTTCCCGAAGGAGCTCCCCACCGTGGCGTTGACCATCTCCCTGGTCTTCTTCGCCGGAATCATCGTCGTGATCCTGGTCCGCACCGGCAACCTGCGCCTGTGGCCCGCGCTCGCCGCCATCCTCTTCGGCTTCTCCCTCGCCTCCACCGGCATCGCGCCCGCCATCAACAACGCGATCAGCGGCATCGCCGGATGGATCAGCACCCTCGGATAACCCGCCCCACGAACCGATCGGAGCCCGCCATGAACCGCCCCCTGTTCGTCGTCGACGAAGCCGCCACCGTCCTCGCCACCGACCCCGAGGCCCGCCGTCTGCTGAACCAGCTGCTGCTCGCCGGACGCAAGAACGGCGTCCAGGAGCAGCCCGAGCCGGAGACCGGCCCGCGGGCCACCCTGCGGTTGCAGTACCCGACGCTCGCCGAGTTCGAGGCCGCCGCCCACCGGCAGTAGCCCGCCCCGCTCCCCACCCTTCGCGCCCTCCCCGCCGCCCCGGCCGGGAGGGCGCGGCCGTACCCGAACGGAGAACACCGTGGACTTCCACCCCACCGCCGGCCGCCCGATGTCCGACTCCGAGGCCGCCGCCGAAGCCAAGCGGATCATGGACGCGAGCTTCCGGACCGACCAGCCGGGCCACTTCCCGACGTCGTACCGCGACCACTCTCCCGTGCCCGCCTACGGCGACACCCCGCCCGTGCCGCAGCCCGACCACCGGATCGTGCCCGCCTGGGCGGCCGGGATTGCGGTGGCCTCCATCGGCGTCGGCGCCGGGGTCACCGGCATCGGCTGCGGCGCCTGGCTGGTCCTGCAGGGCCTCGCCTCCGTCAGCCTCGCCGGAGTCCTGATGGTCACCCTGCCGGTCGTCGGCCTGGCCATGGCCGCCACCGCGATCGGCGGCGCGATCAACCGCGCCCGCTCCGCCGTCACCAAGAACGTCTTCGAGGGCCCGGTCACCATGCGGACCGAGATCACCAGCAAAAGCACCACGCGCGGCATGTTCTTCGCCCGCACCCGCAACGACATCCACCACTGACGGACACCCTGCGTCGTACTCGAACCCCGCTCAGCCGGTCGGGAGTCGAGTACGGGGCAGGCCGCCCAGGCAGCCCCCGCGCTCAGTCGTCGTCCAGGTAGATCAGCAGGCGGCCGTACTCATCGACCTCCGCCTCATAGATCACCCCGTCGACGATCGCGTGATCGACGACGACCTCGTAGTCGTCCTCGTCGTCGATCCACAGCACACCGTCGTCGTCCGTGAACGCCGGATAGATCACCCCGTCGGCGATCACCGATTCGAACTCCACCGCCATCGCGCCCCCTTGCTGCTCACTGACCTCGCCCCAGCCTGTCGCACCACCAGGCCCGGCAACAGAGCCATGCCCATCCGGTACGCGCCGTCACCGCTTGAAGGAGAAGCCGACCGTGGCTGACCACAACGACCGCACCCCGAACATCCCCGGCCCGCGCCAGGAGCACCCGGCCGCCACCCACGGCCAGGCAGCCGGCCTCCCCGCGGCCGCGCCCCTGCTCGAAGAACTCGAGGACAAGCCGACGCGCACGGAGGCCCTGCGCGCCTGGTGGGCCGACGCCTGGGACGCCGGCGGTGTCCTGCGCGACCGCTGGGAGGACCTGCGCCAGGCCCCCGACCTCGGCTGGCACGGCATGGCTACCTGGCTGAAGGCGGCGCTCGGCCTCGCCGGGATCTGCCTCGTCATCCTGCTCCTGGACGGCGCCACCGACGCCCTGGCCGCCATCCTGCACAGCCTGCTGACCGCCGCGCCCCGCGTCCAGGTCGGCACCGACACCTCCAGCGGCATCCTCGCCGTCATCGACCAGCCGATCCGCACGTACATCGCCGCACACTCCACCTCCCTGCCGATCACCGGCGCCACCGTCTACACCGTCTGGCAGCTGGTCGGACTCTTCGGTCTGATCGGCGGCTTCGCCCGCAGCAGCGGCGCCCGCATCACCTGGACCGCCTGGGGCGCGGCCAGCATCGCCATGGTCCACAGCGCAGCCCCCGCCGACGGCCGCACCATCGCCACCGGCCTCGCCGTCCTCGCCTGGACCGCCGCCTCGACCTTCGCCCTGCGCGGACTGACCCTGCGCCCGGCGTTCTTCACCCACATCCACAACGCCGGCCACCAGATCGAGCCCCACATCCACCTCCCGGCCCCGGCCGCCCCGGACGCCGACGACACCCCGGACAACGTGCACCCCCTTCAGAAGCGCTGACCGCCACCACCCAACCCGAGAGGAACGCGCCATGAAGCTGAACGAGAACGAGCTCTGGGCCGGCACCTTCCACGGACGCCACGACGGCGCCCCGGCCGAGGTCACCGCCACCCGCGACGACACCCGCCCCAAGCCGTACGCCTGGACCTGCACCTGCGGCGCCTCCCGTTCCTTTCCGACCGCGGACGGCGTGTGGCCCACCGCCTGGCGGCACACCCACCCCACCCGCCTCGACCGGCTGCGGTCGTGGGCCACCCGCCTGCTGCGCACCCGCACCGCCAGCTGACCCGTCGCCCTGCCTGGCCCTCGCCCACCCCGCCCCGCGGGAGCGGCGAGGACCGGACAGGCCGCCCGGCCGCACCCACCACCACAACCGCGAACGAGATCGACCGGCAGGAGTAAGGACGCGATGTACGAGCTCGACCACCACACGCCCTACCGGCACGCGCGCTATGAGTTCACCCCGCTCCCGCTGATCCAGCGCGGGCTCGCCTTCCACGAGGCCGGCCACACCGTGCTCGGGCAGCTGGTCGGCTTCACCTGCGAGCGCGTCCGGGTCCGCACCATCACCCGCGACGGCGTCACCGGCTGGACCGGCGCCACCACCTGGGCGAGGTCCTTCGGCACCTACCTGGACGTCGCCGTGGTCTGCGGAGCCGCCGGCCAGGCCGCCGACCTCCACCAGCTCGCCGAGGCCGGCCGCCTCACCCCGGAGACGGCCCGCCTCTGCGAGGCCGACCACGACAAGCAGATGGCGCTCAGCATCCTCGCCGCCGAGGGCATCCAGGTCAGCGACACCAACCCCGCCCCCGACAGCGGCCTGGCCTGGGACCACGTCATGGCCACCGCCCAGCACATCGTCGACCGCGAGTGGGACCGCATCACCGCCGTCGCCGAAGCGCTCCTCGCCGCACCCGACTTCACCCTCACCGGCACCCAGGCCGCGCAGATCGCCGGCATCACCACCGCCTGACCGACAAGGAGCAGCTCCCATGGCACTCACCTGGTTCATCCGCCGCCCCGAGCCCGTCGAAGCACCAGCCCCCGATCCGTGGCCGGAGACCGGCGAGACCTGGACGCCCGAGGGCGTCACCGTCATCGAGCGGTACTACAACCTCGGCCACGCGGTCGTGCTCGTCTATCGCAGCACCGGGTACCACGTCGTGGCCTGCCTCGGCTGTCACCACCAGACGACCCGGCGCACGTCGACGTACGGCACCCTGCTGACCCTGGAGCAGGCGGCCGAGCTCGCCAACACCCACGCGGCCCGATGCCGGGCGCTGCCGCGCGAGATCCCAGCCCGCCCCGACGAGGCGACCGCCCGCGAGCAGCTGCGCACCCTTGTGCACGGCCTGCGGAACCGGGACGAGAACGTGAGCCTGTACCTGTTCCACCTCGACCTTCACCGCCTGGTGCTCCAACGGACCAACGAATGGATCACGGCTGAGCTGATGCGCCTGGCCGACGCCGAACCCGAGGTTCTGAAGGTCTCGGTCAACGAGTGGGGCACCAATTTCCGCCTGCAGAGGCTCCCCGAGAGCTGATCGGCCGCGCTCTGTCCGGCCCCGCTCGCCGCATGCCGGCGGCCGGGGCCGGGCTGTGTCCGCCCGGTCAGCCGAGACCGGACGACCGCCCCTCCCCCGGAGGTCACCGTGTCCCCCACCCGCCGCACCCTGATGGAAGCCGCAGCCGCTCGCTTCGGATGGCGCCGCGCCTACGGCGACACCGCCGCCGTCGACGGCCTACTGACCGAGCAGACCGAGACCGTGTACGCCGAGGCCGCCAACCACGCGGCTCTCGCCACCGAGAAGAACACCGATGCCCTGCACGTCCAGCCCTGCGTCCTGGACATCCGGGGCCGGGTTCTCGCAGACGTCCTCTACCTCGAGGGCCTGCTGACCGGCGCCCGCAACCGCGGCCTCGCCCCCACGCTCATCGAGCACCTGGAGGACGCCGTCGACCACGGCCACGAGCTGGCCGTGCTGCTCGCCGACACCGTCCGGACCACCGCCCACTGAGCTCGCCCCCGAAAGCCGCAGACGCCGGGGCTGGCATAGCCGGTCACGACCGGAGCGCACCCAACGTCCACGGCCCACACCCTCGCTGCACAGCTGCCCCGCCGACACCAGCAGGCCGTCGGCGGGTGCGGCGCTGCCGCACCAACGACTGGAGGAACCGCCTGTGCTTACCCCCCGCCCGCGCCGCCGGATCGGCCGGCCCCGCCCGCAGCGCCCCGGCCCCCGCTACCCCCACCACCCCGCCCGGATCCCTGGCTCCTGGAGCCGGTGATGCCCCGCACGCGCAGGAAGCGGCGCCGCGAGATCAAGCGAGTGCCCCGCTCCAATGCGACGCTGCCGGAGCATGACCGCGGGGCCATCCCCAAGGGCCTCCTCACCCGCAGGCAATTACGGGACAAGGGACTCAGCCCCGGCGGGCACGACCCGGTCGCGGTCCTGCGCTGCAAGTACTGCGCGTTCAGGCCCGACCAGTCCTGCAACCACCCCACGAGGGGCTGGCTCTACGACGTGGAGCTCGCCCGGCCCAAGCGGGTGCCGACACTCGCGCAGGAACGGGCGCTGGACCGGGCAATGGCCGCCAGGTCCACCTGCCCCCGGTGCCAGCGCCGGTACTACTTCTGCCTCCCGCTGCGCACCCAGGGCTGCTGCGACCCGTGCCACCGCGGCTACGAGCCCAGCCCCGACACCTACTTCACCACCACGGCTCCGGTGCCCCACCGGCTGGCCGCCTGACCCGCAAAGGGACATCCCATGACCACCACGGTCCGCACCTCCGCCTTCACCGAGCCCGACCGGCCCAAGAACCTCCAGATCCGCTACGTCACCGTCGGCGGCACCTACCTCGACGTCACCGGGACCGGCTCCATCCACAAGAACCACCGGTGGCACTGCCACGGCTGCCAGGACGGGAACGACATCTACGACCAGCACCGGCTGTCCCAGGCCCGAGACCAGGCCAACACCCACGCCAACAACTGCCGCGCCATCCCGCTCACCTGATGCGCGCCCGAACCCTCCTGCTGCTGGCGGCCGTTCCTCTCGCAGCGGCCGTCACGCTCAAGGCCGGCTCCTGGCGTCTGCACGCCGACCGGTACCGCATCGAGGTCACTGCCCAACCCCGGACGGGCTGCCCACACTGCCACGGAATCGGCGGCCGGTGGACTGCCGGCGCCTTCCCGGAGATGGAAGCGTGCGGCTGCTGGTCCACCCGACGCGAGCTGCGCATCCGACTGCTGCCCGTCCCGGCCTGGCCGGACGAGCCCCCGTTTTGACATGCCTCGACCCCGGCCGGTGGCCGGCGCCGAGACCAGGATGCCGCCGCCCGAGCAAAGGCTGCTCCCCTCCTTCACCCTTTCGAGATCAGGAGAACCACAGGATGACCCACCGCCCCGCCGTCTTCGCCGCCCTCCTCGGACTGACCCGCGCCGGATCGGCGATCGGCGACTTCTGGGTCCAGAACGACTTCTGCGCCCGCGTAAAGGGCGCCTCCGACGACCACCCCGTCACCTACAAGAACCCCGTCACCGAGAAGGAGACCACCCACGGCACCGCCAGCGGCCGTGCCGCGTGCCTCCACCACTGCCTCACCTATGTGGCCACGCAGGCGATCGTCGCCGGGCTCGGCGCCCGCGCACTCGGCATCCGAGTCCACCCCGCCGCGGCCGCCGCCGCGCTCGCGGTCTCGTTCGGCACCCACTACGCCGCGGACCGACGCGTCCCGGGCAAGGGCTTGCTGGAGAAGCTCGCCGACAGGACCGGAAAGGGCGGCTTCTACCGCCTGGCCGACTTCGGCATCAACGGTGCGTTCCACCTCGACGGCGCCTTCCACCACGGCTGCGAGACCGTCGCCGCGCTCATCGCCACCACCAGGGCGACCACCCGGTGACCGGGCCGCGCACCGACCGCCTCGGCGCCTCCGCCGGGATCGCCCGGCTCCGAACCCGTCCTCTCGACCCGCAGGGAGAACCCCGCATGAAGCCGCTCCGCCTGGACCACGCGCTGCCCGTCGACACGACCATCCCCGAACCCTCGCTCGCGCTCCTGATCGGCGCGGCCGGATCGGGTAAGTCGACGTGGGCGAAGACCTGGTCCGACACACAGGTGCTGGAACTCGACCGGTTCCGGGCCCTGGTCAGCGATGACCCCGGCTGCCAGGAGGCGACCAGCGACGCCGTGCGCGCGCTCCAGGCTGTCCTGGAGGCGCGCCTGGCCCGCCGGAAGATGACGGTCGTCGACGCCACGAACTGCGAGCCGGCCGCACGCGCCAACCTGATCGCCACCGCCCGCCGCCACGGCGTGCCCACGGTCGCGCTGGTCGTCCCCACCCCGGCCTCGGTGTGCGTCGCCCGGCAGAAGGCCCGGCCTGCGAACCGGCGCGTGCCCGAGCATGCCGTCCTCGCCCAGCACGCCGCCATGGTCGCCGCCTGGCCCGGCCTGCCCGACGAGGGCTTCGACCACGTCGTCGTCGCGGACAACCTCTACCGCCTGGAGGCGCTGCTCCAGCCTCTCAGCGACACCCGGCGCGCGGAACTCGGCTGGGACGGCAGCGAGGGCCTGGGCGACCTGCTCCTGGTGCGCCGCTACTTCGGCCCCGAGATCCTGCCGCTGTGGCACTGGCGCGACGGCTCGCAGCTCGCCGGCGGCGACCGCGTCGCGGAGATCCGCCTCGGAGCGGACCGCATCGTCCTCGCCCAACGGACCGACGTCGACGGGGCGGGCGACGTCGGCTTCGACGCCTTGGTCGGCTGCCCCGCCGACGACGAATGCGAAGGCCCGGCGTGGGCGCCGGTCTACAACGTGACCGACCTCCTGCGCGCCCTGACCGGCGAGCTGATGAACGACCCGGACGTGCGCTGCACCGTCCACGGCCCGCACGAGAACGACGACCAGGCCGACGACCCCGAGGGCCGCGCCGACCTGGAAGCGCAGTACGCGGAAGCGGCCCGCGCGTGAGCCGCGCCGCCGACGGCCCGCACCCTCACCCGCTCACCCCGGCCGACCTCCCGGCCGGCGACGAGTGGCTGTACGGCTGCGTCGCGTGCCAGCTCCCCATCCAGGGCGGCGCCGCCGGCCTCGCCGCGCACCGCCGCACCGTCCACAACCCCCGCCGCGACTACGCGACCACCGCATCCCCATCACGGTCCACCTCGACCTCGGCTTCTGACCCGAAGGAGACCCGTCCATGCCCATGTCCGCGACCGCGAAGGCGTACTACGCCGCCCACACCCAGGCCCTGCGCGACCACGGCGCGATGAACGCCAGCCGCCTCTGGCCGCGCCAGGCCCTGCAGTACACCACCGTCAACGGCGCCAAGTTCCAGCCGTTCCCGTCCCGACTGCCCGACCGGTCCGTTGCCCCGGCCGTCCGCTCCGCCCTCAAGAAGCACACCGTCCACGAGTACGAGATCGCCGCCCGCGACGGCTCCCCGCTGCACATCGTCTACATCCGCCACGCCCCCGGCACCTGGTCCGGCGGCGAGGACGTCATCGACGTCTACGAGGTCCCGACCGCGCTCGGGTGATGGTCCTCCGTGCCGCCCCGCCCCCTGCCGCCACCGGCCGGGGCCGGGGCGGCCGCGGTGGTCCCTCACCACCGCGAGCACGAGAGGAGCTGGACGTCATGGCCAAAGAGTTTTTCGAGGTAGACGTCCCCATACGGAACACCGAATCACCGGGCCTGCGCGGCGTGCACGTCTTCACCGGCCGGGCCGACAGCGGCACCGCCGCCATCAAGGCTGCCCACGAGGTCTACGACGCCGCCCGCACCGCGGCGGAGGCCGGACGCGAGATCCCCCACGGACGCCCGGACGGATGGGGCGCCTGCGGATACCGGCCCGGCTGGGAGCTCGACTGGCCCGCCGCGAAGGCCGGCCCCTGGAAGAGCCCGTACAGCTGGCTCACCCGCCAGCCCTTCGAGCTGTAGCTCTGCCCCGGGACAGACGCACACGGTGTCCAATCCAGGCGCCTGCCCGGGCCTTCTATCCCGTACGAGACGAGACGGAGACCCAAGTATGTCGTCCCACCGCGACGTCGACCACACCCTCGCCTATCCGGAACCGCCAGCCTCGCCGCTGTGGCACCGCCGCGGCCCCAAGGCCCGCCCGATCACGCCCGGCCAGCAGCAGCGCAACTGCGAGCTGCTGCTCCGCGCGCAGTACACCCCCCGACCCCGCTCCCCCCGCACCGCCAAGGCCCGGACGGAGGCCCGAGGATGACCAGCCCCCAGACGCACCTCGCCATAGACGGTTACGTCGACGCGATCCCGGCCCCCGGCACCAGCTGGGGCACCGCCACGTTCGACCTCATCCACTCCCCCGCCGACGCGGACCGGATCGCCCCCGAAACCCCGGACACCGTGTACGCCTGCACCACCGCCGACCCACGCATCACCGGCGTGCTGCTGCGCGAGATCCAGCCCGGCGACCTCCTCCGCGTCACCGGCACCCTTGTCCAGCCCACCACCGAGGGCGCCCCGGCCCGACTCACCGTCGACGCCCTGGAGGTCTTGAACGCCGCGCCGGCCCCCGTGCTGTACGACCTCGTCCTCGAGCGCTGGGGCAACTACGCGACCGTCTTCAACGCCGACCGCGACAGCGTCCCGGTGTTCACCGTGGACGGGAAGTGGATCGGCGAGGCCCCCACCCCCGACGCCATCAGCGACCTGATCGACGCCTTCGAGAACGGCACCGCGCGATGACGACCACGTTCCCCGCGCAGCGCACCGTCCTGGAGCGGTTCCCCGCCGGCCACCCCCGCGGCTCCTGGCCCGCCGACGAATACGCCGCCGCCCAGCGCGCCCAGGGCACCGAAGCCCGCGTCGTCATGGACCTCGCCAGCGACCAGTTCCTCGTCGTCACCGACACCACCCACCCCTAACCGAGAGGCGAACATGACCGAGACCGAGACCATCCAGTACACCGCCGACGTGGTCGCCCTGACTCCCAGCGGCCACGTCCTGCTGATCGAGCGCGGCTGGCTGCCTTTCGAAGGCGCCTGGGCGCTGCCCGGAGGACACGTCGACTCCGGGGAAGCGCCGTTCGTGGCTGCGGCCCGCGAGCTCGCCGAGGAGACCGGCGTCTACGTGCCCGTCGGCAACCTGCACCAGATCGGCATCTGGGACGAGCCCGACCGTGACCCGCGCGGCAGGTACGTCACCTTCGCCTACATGGCGATCGTCCCCGACGGCACGCAGGCCATCGCCGGGGACGACGCCCGCGCTGCCCGATGGTGGCCCCTGAGCGACCTCCCCGAGCAGCTGGCGTTCGACCACGCCCAGATCATCAGCACGGCCATCACCCCCAACTCCTGAGAGCCCCCACCCGAGCGCCGCTCCCGCCTTCCCGGCCGGGGCGGCGCTCCGCCGTTCTGCTCCTCACTAGCGACCTGGAGGCACCTTCATGCGCCCGATCCGTCTGACCTCGTTCGGCTACCTGCACCTGCCCACCGGCCCGGACGGCTCCCCCGTCCCGCCCGCCGCCGACCGGATCGAAGACGTCCGAGACCGGCTCCGCGACCCCGCCGCCGCCCGCGACATCCTCGACCTCGACGGCCTCAACCCCCGCGTCCAGGACATCGTCCTGAACACCCCCGGCGCCCGAGAGCTCCTCGCCAACCTCGCCGCCTACGCCGACCTGCCCGCCGGCCCCCGCCACATCGCTATCGGCTGTGCAGGAGGTAAGCACAGGGCATCCGGACTCACCGAACTCCTTGCCCGCGAACTCCGAGCCCGCGGCCACGAAGTCGTGGTCGAACACCGCCACGTCCACCTCCCGCGCGTCCTCAAGACGCCCGCCCGCACCGCCCACCCCGAGCAGGAGACCGCCCGATGATCCGACGCCTCCGCCGCTGCGGTCACGCCCCCGGCGCCATCTCCGCCGAAGACCAGGCCGTCGTCGACCAATTCCGCGCGATGCTCGCCGCCGTACGCTCCCCGCAGCCCTGGACGCCTGGAAGCGGCCGCGACGTCGCTGTGCGCATCGGTCCGTACATCGAGCGAGCCCACACCCGGCCCGGCGACGACCACGGCACCGAGACCATCGCCGTCGCCCTGGTCCACCCCGACGCCCCGAACGCCGCCGCCCACCTCCACGGCCGCCAGCTCGGCTACACCGACCGCGGCTGGCTGCGCTGCGAGACGACCACGATCCTCGGCGCCTGGCAGCCGGCCTACGCGATGCTCACCCACGCCGCCGCGAACCTGCCCCTGCCCGACGACATCGGCATGGACCCCGCCCGCTACGGCGTCCATGTCGAAGCCCGCGGGGCCGACGGCACCACCCGCACGATGCTGCGCATCGGCCCGTACACCGAGACCTGGCTCGCTTCTCGCGACTCCGACCGTCTCAACGGCGAGCTGGAGGACAGGGCCGCCACTGTCATCCCCGGCTGGACGGTCATCGCGAAGGAGGCGCCGTTCGACGTGAGTGACCACGAGGGCTACAGAGACCCGTACGGGAACGATGCCGTCGCGCTCCTGCGAGCTGCCATCTGACCCCACCCGGGAAATCAGGGCGTGGGTTTCTCGTGACCGCCCCCGCCCCTCCTGCCCTCCTGTATGTGGCGGCGCCGCCATCCTTGATGGGCGCCAGATTTGCCTGTCACTGCACCGCACCAGCGGCAACCGTTACTCCATCCATGGCGGCCTCTTCCAGGTCGGTCTTGTGCCGGTGGTGTCAGAGATCAGAGCCAACCCATAACCGGGTTATGAGGCCCCGGCGATCCCGGCGGGGCGCGGGGAAGCTGCTCTGAGGGTGGCCATAACCCGGTTATGGGTGCGGGATAGGGAGCGGCGATGTCCTGGTAGAAGGCAGATGGCCGCCGCCCATGAGGGCGGCGGCCATCGCGGTGGGCAGACGTGAGGGTCAGCGTGTGCTGTTCATTTCGATGAGGAGCATGGTCAACGCCGCTCGGTTCTTGATGGTCATGTTGCGGGAGATGAGCTCAGACAGAGCTTGCGGATCCTGCCACGGCATCCCCGGCATCCCCATCTCCTCCCCACGTGCCTGCGAGGGGATTGCCGACTCGCCACCGGGCGTCGCGGCCTGCGAGACGTCCGGCTGCGCGGCGCCTTGCATCAGCGTTGTGGGCGCAGCCTGAGCCGTCCCGTCGGCCGACGGGCTGACCTCTCTGTCCGCCACAGGTGTGTCTGCCGCAGTCCGGCTCCCGGACGTACCCATAACCGGGTTATGGGTGGAGGCAGCGACGGCGAGTTCACTTACGCCGGAATCCCCGCCTTCAGGAGCGGGATGGGAAGACTGCACTGCCACGGGCGAAGCCTGCTGCGCAGTGCTGCCCGAGCCCGCCCCCACAGGTCTGGTCTCAGCTGCCTTCGGGGTAAGGCTGTGTTCGTAGGCGGTCAGCTGCTCATCGGCCGGCATGCGGGCGAATACCCGGGCATCTCGGGCCGAGAGTGTTCCCGCTGCCACAAGGTTCTGGAGGGCGGGCACCAGTCTGCGTAGAAGCAGGAGCTGGGAGATGTAGGGCTGAGTACGCCCGATGGCCTTGGCGACCCTTCCCTGGGACAGTCCCTTGCCGATGGGGGGCTTCTCCGTCAGCAGGTACAGAGCCTGTGCCTGCTTTATGGGGTCCAAGCCAACGCGCTGGCCGTTCTCGGCGAGTGCCCACAGCAGGGGGTCCTTGGCGCCCGAGTCGTCAACGATCCCAGGCACGCTGTCCCGGCCGGCTTTGCGGGCGGCGTGGACACGGCGGTGGCCGGCGAGCAGGACATAGCGAGCGCCGCCCACGGTGGCCTGGTGCTGAGGGTGCGATTTGACGAAGGCTTCGGCGTTACAGACCGCGATGGGGCTGGTGACACCGATCTCAGCAATGCTGGTAACGAGGCCGATGAACTCCTCGTCCGATTCATCGATGTGACCGCGAGGGTTTTCCGGGTTGTCCGCGATGTCCGCCAGCTGAAGCTGGATGTCCTGCTTGACCGGCGCCTCGGTTGCTTCCTCCAGAGGCTCACCGTCGAGCATGTCGGCGAGGTTGACGCGGCGGCTCACTTCTTCACTCCGTTCAGCGCGATCTCCAGAGCCAGCTTGTCGAAGTCCTGCCGCCCCTGCAGCGCTACCCGGTTGGCGGGGTATTGCGTGACCACTGTCCCTTCAGCAGACGCACGTGCATGCAGCTTGTAGTGCCTGATCACGGTACGAGCGAGGCTCCCGCAGCTCTTCTGGACGAACTCCTGAGTCTGCTTCAAGTCGACGTCACCGTCGCGTGGATCCCAGTTGTTGATCACAACGGTGTAAGGCAGGCCGCGAGGCTCCACGACCTTCTTGATGGTGCGCAGGGTGGGCTTGAAGCTGAGAGGCTCCGGCTCGATGGGGAGGATGACCGAGTCGGCGTTGTCCAGGACAGCGCGGAGGATCTCTGCTGCGCGTCCGTCGCCGAGCGGGTCGGCGGAGTCGTCGTCTTCGGACAGATCGAGCCAGCCAGGGGTGTCGACGAAGATGTGCCGTACGCCCTTGACCTGTCGTAGCTTGCTCAGGCCAGCGAGGTCCTTGTGCGCCTGGGTGAACAGGAACGGAAGGTCGTCTCCGACGCGGTCGGCCCACCAGGAGGTAGAGCCTTGGGGGTCGACAGAGACGGCGAGTACGGAGGGGGTGCCGTCAGGCTGGGTGCCGATCGCTTCGGCGGTGACGGCCGCGAGGTTCACGGTCAGCGTGGACTTTCCCACGCCGCCCTTCTGGTTCACGATCACATGTACGTGTGCCATGGAGTTCCGTTTACTTCCCGATGGTGCTGGTACTTCGGACGCGGACAGCATTCCAGATGATCACCAATGGGGCGAATCCCTGGGGCCTGGTGTCGCTGCACGCCCATAACCCGGTTATGAGTCTGAGAGCCAGAGCGAGCCGCTCTCACGAACCGAAGTGGGCATCGCAACGGCCAAAGCGCACGACGACTCTGGCCTCGGACGCCTTGGGCAGCGATCGGCGCCACACGACGTGCCGGGACCACGGCCAACTTCCGGCCGTACCGTCACGCCGCGGCACCTGCAGACTGACGCCGCTCCAAGGGTCGGGATTGAGCGCGGCGCCGATGGGGAGCTGTACTGGCTGACAGCGACGCAGGGGGAGGGCCAGAGAATGGGAACAGGCACGGTGGTGCTGGTGGTGTTAGCCGTCTTGGGTGTGGGTGCCCTGGCCGGGGTCCTAGTCCGGGTTGGACGTCGGGAGGCCGAGGCGGAGAAGGCTCGGCTGGCGGAGCAGGCACGGATCCAGGCCGTACGGTCAATGGAAGCGGTCTGGGCGATGAACCCCCTGGAGTTCGAGGAGTACGTCGCGGAACTCTGCCGCCGGGACGGCTGCACCGAGGTGCGCCGCGTGGGTGCCGCGAACGACCTCGGCGCCGACGTGACCGGCTGGCTCCCGGACGGCCGGAAGCTCGTGGTGCAGTGCAAGCGCTACGCGAAGCACCGCACCGTCGGAAGCCCGGACCTCCAGAAGTTCAACGGCACAGCGCGCAGCGAACATGGAGCGGACGTCCCGCTCTTCGTCGCCTCCTGCAAGTTCACCAAGCAGGCCCGGGCCTTCGCCGCCCGCCACGACCTGGTCCTCGTCGATGTCGACCTGCTCGGCTTCTGGAACAGCGGCACCGCCTTGACCGCGCTCCTCGACCTGGACATCAGCCGTTCCGGCACCAACCGGAAGCTGGCCCCGGACAACTGAACTCTCCTGCCGCTCAGCAGACAGCGTCGATGCCTTTCCAGCAGTTCCCGAGTCCGTCGGCGGCGCTGGGGCCGCGATGCCCGGACATCGGGCGTCGGGCGGCTGTCCAGTGCACCCGGTCTGTGCAGCCGCCGTCGAGGTGAGCCCGGCGGGCCCCCTGTCCGGAGTCGAGGACCCGGGCGTACGGCACGGTCCCCTAGGCGGCCAAGGCAACCGAGAGTGAGAGCACGCCCGTCGCGGCCGGCCCTGCGCCCCAGTGGAGAGTCGCCGTGGATCGGACGTTCCGGGGGAACCTGTCGCCCGCAGTCGGCAGGGCCGCTGGATCTCGTTGGACCGGCGGCGATCGGGCGTAGCACGTCCGCGTCGACCAGGAACCGTACACCCACCTCGCCACGCCGCGTTGTCAGTGGCCTGCGTTACGGTCATCTCCCCCTGCCGGGGGGCGCGTGCTGTCCTCGCCCGGCCTCTATCTCAGGCCGGGCGAGGACACGTGGCGTGCTCCCCATCTTCGGCACGGGGAGCACACCTCTTCCGGATGGAAGGGTCGACACCGAGGTGTCCTATCTCCATATGACGGGGTGCCGGGGTGAGATTGCAAGGAAAACCGGGAACTTCATGCGTCCGCTGCCTTCGGTGCGCTCTACGTGCAACGGAATGGTCATCTCCGGCCGTACGCCGACCGTCTCCGACTCCTAATGTTCCGTAATTCCTTGATCACGTCGCGTGATCCGCGTGTGCCGGTCCATGCTGATGCTCCTTCAACTGCGGTTCGGCACCCGTCTGTTGGAGGCCCCTCCGGACGAGGGGTCTTTCGGATGATCACGGACGACACCAAGGAACGGTGATGAACAGGAAACACATAGCGGCGGCAACGGCGCTGGCGCTGGTGCTGCTGGTGGTCTTCGGGTGGAGCGCGCTGATGGCTGCCATGGGACATGCAGGCCTGATCGCCGGGCTCGCGCCCGTTCTGGGCCTGACGGTCACCCAGGTCGTACGCGGTTCCCGCTCGCGGACCGCGGCGTCCGGGCACCGGGTCGCGGCGGTGCCCGACAAAGAGGACGGCGCTTCGTGACGACGTCGTTCAACACGCCGGGGCCGGCTTCCGAGCCGGCCCCGGGCCGCCCCGGCCGCAAGCTCGGCCCCATCGCGGACACGGTCAGCAGCTCGCACCGCGCCTGGCTGGAGCCGACCCGTGACCGATACCTGGCCAGCGGCCGCACCCTCAGCGACCTGAGCCTGAAGGTCCTGGCCAAATCGAAGCTGTCGGAGCTGTTACGCGGCGTCGGGCACTACCCGCGCTGGGAGGTCATCCACCGCCTGGCCGGCGAGCTGGATATCCCCGGCTGGCCCCTGTATCGGCTGTGGAAGCAAGCGGCCATGGACGCCGGCAAAAGCAGGGACTGGGTCGAACGGTCCACCGAGGGCTCCACCGCCGTGGCCACCGCCCGCTCCGGCCGGCCACTCGAACACGGGGCCCTGTGCCAGATGGTCATGGACGGCTACCTCGCCTATGCAGGAGTCTTCCTCGCCGCCGACACGTGCAAGAACGCGGTCGACGACACCTTCGCGATCCTCTGGCTCTGCTTCGACGAAGCCCTCGCCAGCCCCGACATCCGCCGCTACGCCTGGAACATCCTGCGCGCCACCGTCAAAGCCAAAGCCGACTACCGCGACCAGCGCCCCGTGCTGGCCGAAGCCGCCTTCGACACCGTCGCCCTGCGCGACGCCAGCCCGCACGACCAGCCCGACCAGCTGGCCGAGAGCCTGGAGCTGTTCACCGCGATCAGCAAGCTGCCCGACGCCCAACTCGACGTCATGGTGCTTCGGCGCCTGTGCGGCTTCCCGCCCAAACAGGTCTCCGACCTCCTGGGCATCCCCCTGGCCGCCGTCCGGTCCGACGAACGCCACGCCAACCGCTTCTTGGACGACACCATCGAGCTGCCGCCCCGAACCGGAGGACCCACTCCATGACCACGCTCGAACACCTGCTGTCCAGGGCGCTACTCGCCCCCGACCGAGCCGTGCCTCGCGACACCATCCCACCCCGAAAGACCAGTCCCCGCAATCGCCCCGTCGCGGTCGAGACGTCGCACACGACCGCCGCGGAAGAACTACGCGCACTGTGCGAGACCCTGGTCCACCACGCCCCAGCAACCACGGTCGCTGCCTTCGTCACCGACCAAGTTCCCGAACCCCGCAGCGCCCTGATCCTGGCCTGCGTGCTCCAGCTGACCGACGCCGACGACGGCGCCCGGTTCTGGTGGCAATACGCCGCGGGAGCCGGCCACCCGGCCGCCGCCTACTGCCTCTACCTGCACCACCTAGCCCTCGGCGAGACCCACACCGCCCGCTGGTGGCGTACCCAGACCGACGAGACGCCCACCGAGAAGGCCGACGCCGACGCACCCGCAGTGCACACCACCATCCACTTCGACGGAGCCCCCTTCGTTCTCCACCACGACGACGGCGCCTCCAGCACCACACTTCTGCGCGTTATGCGCCGCCTGGCCCGACACGCCAGCCGCCCCCGGTCCGCCGTGGTCACCAGGCTGATGACCTACATGCCCACCGCGGTGGCCGTCGGCTACCTTCGCGAACCCGAAAGCGAGCTGCCCCTGCCCGGCCCCGACTTCGCCCACAAGATCCGCACGCTGCTGGCCGCAGCCGCCGACCAACCCGAGCGCACCAGCGACCTCCCGGCCCGCCCCCAGGCCGACCACACCCTGCGGCCAGACGCCGACCGGGCCACTCGACGGGCCCACCGCAAGGTCGATGAAGCTGCGGCCCACTGAAGCACCTCATAGTCCGCTCCTCCGGTACAGGCGGGGGAGCGGACCTGTGCGGAAACCGGGCACTGGCCGGACCGAGCCTGCGCCAGGCCATGCGGCGCCCAGCTACTCTCCTATGGCTCGCCGGTGCCGAGAAGCTGTCCGGCCCCGGGCAGCGCCCGCACGCTTCGACCTGTGGGGTGGCGCACGGCGTCGAGGACTTGGGGGCGTGCGGCTGTCCGGACCCGGCCGGAGGTGACGCGGCAGTCGCCGGAGCATCGGCGTGCAGTCGGTGTCGATCCCGTACTGGATCAGCCAGGCCGACGCTGGCGGTAGGCCGTACGGTCGATGGAAGCGGTCTGGGCGATGAACCCCTGGGGTTCGAGGACTACGTTGCGGAACTCTGCCGCCGGGAGGGCTGCACCGAGGTGCGCCGCGAGGGTGCCGCGAACGACCTGGGCGCCGACGTGACCGGTCGGCTTCCGGACGGCCGGAAGCTCGTGGTGCAGTGCAAGCGTTACGCGAACACCGGACCGTCGGCAGCCCGGACCTGCAGAAGTTCAACGGCACCGCGCGCAGCGAACACGGAGCGGACGTCCCGCTCCTCGTCGCCGCCTGCAAGTTCACCACACAGGCCCGGGCCTTCGCCGCCCGCCACAACTTGGTCCTCGTCGATGTCGGCCTGCTCGGTTTCTGGAACAGCGGCACCACCTTGACCGCGCTTCTCGCTCTGGACATCGGCTGGTCCGGCACCAACCGGCAGTGCGAGGGCGACGCAGGTGGCGTCCTGGCTGGGCAGGGTGAGGAAGAGCGCCGCGAAACACGTTCTGTTCGGAGTACTCCGGGAGGTCGAACTCAAGGGCGTTTGGGCCGTGACGGTCGAGCTTGTCGAAGAGGACGGCGGGGATTGGTGACGGTGCGCGGGGTCAGCGGTGCCGGCTCGTACCGGGAGAGGTGCTCCATCCGGCCGTCGAGGTCGAGATCGGCGAGGTGTGCCTTGCCGACTGCGCTGGCGTGTCGGGTGTCGGTGAACGGCGCCCCGGGACCCACCGTGGCCCGACCCGTGCCACAGCCCGGGATACCTTGCCCAGGTCCGGCGAGGCCGTCTGCAGTGGACACCACTGGCACGCGGCGCAACGATGGAAGTCGGCTGCCTGCCGCTCGTCTGACGCTTACCGGCTGGTTGAGGGGCAGGCCGGAGATGCTGCCGCGCCGCCGGGCTGCGTTGGTTTGCCACCGCTACAGCACCGGGCGTCGTGCCCGGAGGGCTTACGGGATGACCCGGCGGCCAGCGGTACGGGTGGTCGGGCTTTTGGCGGTGACCCCGTTCCGTGTGGGCCTGAGGGTCCCTCGTCCTGATTCCGCGGAGAAGGATCACATGAACCGCTACCGCTTCACCCTGGTCAGCGCCATCATGGCGTCGTCGCTGACGATGCCGGCGGCGGCACTGTCGCCAGAGGAAGGCGCCAGTGTCTCCTCACGGGCTCCCTCGGCTTCGTGCGCCCTGGTCAAGGGACAGCCGGGTGGCGACGGAAAGCCAACGTACGACCTGACCGGGTCCGGCTTCAAAGAAGGCCCGGTGCAGATCAAGTCGAAGTACGGCCGGAGCACGACGTCCGCCTCCGCCTCCGGCGCCTTCACCAAGAAGGACCAAGGTTACGCCGACTACCAGGTCAGACAGGGGAATCGGAACTGGGTGCAGTGCACCAAGGTGGCCAAAACGGGCGACGAGGATGCGACGAAGAACAAGAACGCCACCGTCGCCTCAGTGGAGGCAAGCATCCACAACGTGAACAAGGCTTCTTTCGTGAACGACGACTATCCCTGCGGTGCCGCACCGAAACCGATCGACATCCTTGCCTTCGCGACCATCGTGACGTCGGACGCGGGTACGGTGAAATACCGTTGGATCGGCACCGGCAAAATTGCCGACACGGACGTCCACACGATCAACTTCACCGACTCCGATGTTCAACAGGTGGCCACACGGATCGACCTCGGAGTCGACAAGAAGGGCGACGTGGGCCTTGGCTGGGCCCAGCTGGTGATCCTCGGCGACAAGGCCAAGACATCCAACCGCATCGACTGGCACATCACCTGCACCTCGTGAGGGGTCGCAGCCGGCAGATCAACCACGACTACATGCCCCTGCCGGTGCCGCGGCGGCAAGCGCGCGCCCAGCGAAGGTGGTCCCTGAAGACGGGTCACCAGATGCGCGCCGGTTGCCGGAGAAGAAGCGGCTCTCAACGCCCCCGCAGCTGGAGAGGGCGTCGCGGGTGTTCGCGCGGGCGGCCGAAACAGCGCCAACCGGCCCCCATGGACCAGGTGAGTTCGTAGATGCCGGTCGCGCGCTGGACGCGCTTGGCGGAGGCTGGCGCGGAAGCGGCCGGTGCGCAGGTCGTCGACGAAGGCGGCCACGGTCTGGTGGAAGCGGCGTTGCTGCTCGGGGGTGAGACGGTCCAGGTCGGCGGTGAAGCGGGGCACGGCCTCGTAGGTGGGCACGGTGAACTCCTTCAGGAAGCACGAAGCCCCCGGCCGGTGGCCAGGGGGCGAGGGTGGCTGTTCGTTGTGAAGGGCGTCGGTGACGCGGTGTTCAGCGGCGGCGTTCGGTGGGGGCAGTCGCACGCTGGTGCGTGCTCGATGGTGGTGGAGTCGGTTGGAGTGCGACTAGTGCGACTTCGGGGTGGGTGGTGCTCGTGGGGGCGAGCGCAGTATTCGCACGGCGCTGTCACACGGCGTCGTAGTGGTCCTGCATCACCTCCACCCACTGCTCGAACCGGGCCGTCTGGCAGCCGGGCAGTGGCGCCCGGTGACGCGTTCAGCGGTGGGGAAGTCGGACTGCCCGGAGCGCACCTGGAGGACCTCCAGGAGCAGCGGGGTGTGGCAGAGGGGGCAGGGGTCTCGGTAGCTGGTGATGTTCATGCGGGGGAGAGTGCACGCACGCGCGGCTTACCGTCTCGGGCTGCTGTGACGGTCCGCCTGACGGGGCGCTGCGGCACAGATTTGGTGAGGGCTTCCCGCCCGGCGGGACAGACCTCAGTTCGCGCTTTCTCGCAGGTCACGGGCCACGTTCCATGGCCCGATGATGAGCGAGTCGAAGGTTGGCCCGGGTAGCGGGTGGCGCTATCTCTTCCGCGGTGTGATGGTCGGCGACGGCCGGCGCCCTGCGGGTACGCCGCTGCGGGCAGCCCAGGATGAGGCCGGTGTCCCACCGGGGGTGTGGAAGGGCCGGGGCCTGGCCGCGGTCGGCCTGACAGCCGGGGACGTGGTGACCGAACGGCAGGCCGAACTCCTTCTCGGGGAGGGCCGGCACCCGGGCGCCGACCGGATCGAGCACGAGCGCCTGGCGGCCGGCGACGATCCGGCACGGGCCCGGCGGGCGACGGTGTTGGGCAGGCCCATCGAGCACAACCAGTCGCCCAAGACCGAGAAAGCCAAGGAGCGCAAGCCCTGGCTGGCCATGGACCTGGTGTTCCGGCCCCCGTCGACGGCACACATCGCGTGGGCACTCGGGGACTACGAGACGCGCCTGGTGCTGGAGCTGTGCCAGGACATCGCCCGCGACAAGGCACTGGCCTGGCTCGAGGACGCGGTCGCACAGATCCGCTGGAAGAGCGGCGGCAAGCAGCGCCAGCCGGTCCGGGACGGGCTGATCGTCGCGGTGTTCCGGCACTACGAGTCCCGGGCTGCCAAGACGAAGCCGCTCCTTCACGACCACGCGGTGGTGTCCATCCGCGCCCGGCGGCCAGACGAGGCGGGGACGTGGGGCAACCTGTCGGCCGATTCGATGCTCGCCAACATCGTCGCGGCCGACACCCTTTACACCCTCCACTTCATGGAGGAGGTCTCCGCCCGGCTCGGGTGGGTGTGGGAGCCGCGCGAGGTGACGCCCGGCCGCCGCCCGGTCATGGAGATCGCCGGGATCGACCAGCGGCTCATCGGCTGGCAGTCCACCCGCCGCCAGCAGATCGAGGACGCGCTCCCCGTCCTGGTGGCCAAGTACGAGGAGCGGCAGGGACACGCGCCGGGGGAGCGGGCCGCCTACGCGCTGGCCTGCGAGGCCGCCAACCAGACCCGCTCACCCAAGCGCACGGAGCTGCTGTCGCTGACCGAGCTGCGCGCACGGTGGCGGGCCTCAGCCGTCGCCGCGTTCGGCGCGTGCACCGTCTACCGGCTCGCCGAGCGGGCCCGGGCGGCGGCCGCAGCGGTGTGGGCCCGGGTCCGCCCGGTCGTCGACGTCGCCCTGGCCGCCGTCGACGTCACCGCCGTCGTGTACGTGATGCGCGGCGCGTTCAAGCACCACCACCTCCTCGCCGAAGCCCGCCGCCACCTCGCCTACGTCCTGCGCGGCCGCCGGCACCGGCCCGGTCTGGACGAGCAGATCGTGCAGGCGGCCGTCGACGACTACACCCGCCCCGTGGGCCGGGGCCGGATGATGACCGCCGACCTGCGCGCCCTGTACCCGCGAGACACCGGGGACCAGGCCGTGCTGCGCGCGCTGACCCGGAAGCGGTCCGCCGCCCCGTACGAGCGGGCCCGTCTCGCAGCCGGAGCCCTGACCGCCCGCGTCCATGCAGCACGCCGAGCGGCCCGCCTGAACTCCCGGTCCCGGCCGCACACCGTCGCGGTGCCGACCACCCCGAGACCCAACCTGCGCACGGGGCGGGCGGAACGGAGAGCCGGCCGGGACCTTGAGCCGACGACGGACGTCGCCGCGGTGGAGCAGACCGGCCGGACGCTGGAGGCCGCAGCCGCCGAGATGGCCGCCCGGCTCCAGGCGGGAATCCGGGAACGAGCCGCCGCCCGCCGCCCCACACCTCAGCCCGCCCCGGCCCCGCCGCCGGGAGCCCATCAGCCTGTCCAGCCCGTGCCGGGCCGGACCCCATCCCACGGAGGAGTCGCATGACCACCACACCGCCCGCGGACCCGAGGATCGAAGCCGTCGCCGCCCGGCTGAAGGCAGCTGCCCAGGAACGCGCCGCCGCCTACGGTCCGGCGCCGGGCTGGACTCCGATCTGGAAGCGGCCCCGGAAGCCGAAGTCCGTCAAGGCGCGGAAGGCGGAGCTGGCCAAGCAGCGCAAGCGGCTCAAGGCGGCCGGGGTACGACGGTTCTACGGCGCCCAAGCGCGCCGACCCCGGCCCCGGCAGAACCGCATCGGCAGTGCCGCCGCGCGTCGTGACGCCCGCGCCTTGTCCCGGATGCGGCACTCGAATGCCTGGCTGTGGTGACCACAACCGGGCATCGTCCACCGAGTGGACCGCCCGATGCCGAGCGGGTGGAGCGCATGGCTCCACCCGGTGGGCGCCACTCCACTCGGTGGACTCCGCGGAGTGGAGTCCACTGCGGTGCGCACCGCATGGGGGTGCGCACCATCCGGCGATGCGCGGCACCGTCGTCTGCACCCGGTGCGCCGCATCTGCACCGCTTGGGCCGCGCATCGACCCCCTTGACCAGGTCCGCACCACCCCCTTGACCACGTTCGAACTCGACCCCTTGACCAGGTTCGCCACCCGCAGGTTTCTCCTTGACGTGTGTCCTGAACATGGAAGGAAGTTGCATGTAGGAGCGATTTCTAGAAGTGATGCTGTGCGAGAGATGAAGGTTTGTGGCCCTTCGAAGCCGCCCTGCGGGGGGAGGCTTCAAACCGCCTCATGCTGCGTTAGCTGAAGACTGTCGTGGTGAGCGATGAGGAAAAGGCGTCGTAAGAGGCGTCAGGTGGGGACCGGAAAGACGAACGCAAGTGAATCGCTGCTGACGTGTCGTAAAGAAACCAGACGACATCGAAACCGGGGTGTGTCAAGAGCTCCGGGATGAGCCTGGCGGGTGCCCGTCTATTGGCCAGGTGGTGTCCGGCATGGAGGCGACGTGAGTCCGGTCTGCGGCTCTCGCATGGAACAGGAGAAGGCAGGCGCCGATACACCCCGACGTTCGTCGGGGGAGAGGGAGTGCCCCAAGCGGCGGACACCGCAAGGGGTTGAGTACCGACGCGGTGCCTGCTGGCAGACCGGCCCGTAGTAGTGATGAAGCCCCTGTAATGGGGGTGGAGCGAAGGGGCCGGGTCGTTCGTGACTGAGTTGATCACATCAACCAGGCGTCAGCCCGGGAGGAGTGCGATGGGCCAGTTGAAGTCTCAGATCAAGCCGTTTGATATCTCGAAGTGGGAAGTCAAGGAGGCGTGGGAGGAAGTCAAGGCCAACAAGGGCGCACCCGGCGTGGGTGGGCAGAGCATCGACGACTTCGAGAAAGACCTGAGGAACAACCTCTACAAGGTCTGGAATCGGATGTCCTCGGGCTCGTACTTCCCGCCGCCAGTGCGCGCGGTGGAGATCCCCAAGCCAAACGGAGGCGGCACGAGAATGCTCGGCATTCCCGCTGTCGCCGACCGTGTGGCCCAGACCGTTGTGGCCCGGCATCTGATGCGGCGGGTGGACCCTGTGTTCCATCCGGACAGCTATGGATATCGGCCCGGACGGTCCGCTTTGGACGCGGTGGAAAGGTGCCGGGAGCGCTGCTGGAAGCGGGACTGGGTGGTGGAGTTCGACATCACCAAGTTCTTCGACAGCGTGCCCTGGGACCTGCTGGTCAAGGCGGTGGAGGCTCACACCGATGCCGTTTGGGTGAACCTGTACGTGCGGCGGTGGCTTGCTGCCCCGCTCGTCATGCCCGACGGCTCCCTGCTGGAACGGGAACGTGGGACCCCGCAAGGGGCACCGGTGTCTCCCGTCCTGGCGAACTTGTTCCTGCACTACGCGTTCGACATCTGGATGGCGCGGGAGTTTCCGACCATCTGGTTCGAACGCTATGCGGACGATGCGGTGCTGCACTGCGTCACCGAGCGCCAGGCCCGCCAGGTGCTGGACGCGCTCAGGGACAGGCTGGTCGAAGTCGGGTTGCAGCTGCACCCGGACAAGACCCGGATCATCTACTGCAAGGACGACAAGCGACGAGGCTCCTACGAGCACACGTCGTTCACGTTCCTCGGGTACACGTTCCGGCCCAGGAAGAACCGGACTCGGCACGGCAGACAGTTCCTGTCGTTCGAGCCGGCCATCAGCAGGCAGGCCCTGACCCGGATCGGTCGCGAGGTGCGTTCCTGGCAACTGCACTACCGCACCGAAATCTCCTTCGCGGACCTCGCCCGCAGAATCAACCCTGTGGTCCGGGGCTGGATCAACTACTACGGCCGCTTCCGGCCGTGGGAGTTGCTGCCCTTCTTGATGCGCATCAACGCCTACCTGGTGCGCTGGATCCGCCGGAAGTACAAGCGGCTCGACGGCACGAAGAGGGCCCACGCCAAGCTCGTGGAGATCGCCAAGCGGTACCCACGGATGTTCGCTCACTGGAGCCTCTCCACCGACGCCTGCACGATCTGAAGATCAGAACGACAAGAGCCGTGTAACGGGAGACTTTTACGCACGGTTCTGTGAGAGCCGAGGGGTGAGATCCCCCTCGGCTACTCGATCAGGCTCGCTACATGCGACATACCGCCCATTCCGGCAGGGGAGAAATCTCTGTCCCAGCACGCTGAGAGACGACCCCGGGAAAATCCACTGCCGGACGAGGTACGCCGCTGGGAGACTTCGGGGATGACCACGCAGCGGCTTCCGTTCCCGGTCCCGGACGAAGGCGCCCACCACTTCGTCGGCCAGTACGCCGACATGCACAACCTCGTTGAGGACCTGGTCGTGCCCGCCGGTGTTCCCGAGTTCGCGGCGACGGTCCTGCGCACGGCCCGGGAGCTGCTGTGCCAGTCGTACTACTGCTGCGAGTTCTCCACCGTGGCGGTCATGCACTCCCTGATCGCGGTGGAGATCGTGCTGCGCGACCGCGTCCCGGGCGCGGGCAAGAAGCCGCTGCAGCAGCTCATCAAGCAGGGCGCCGAGACTGGCATCCTGACCGCCCGGCAGGCGGAGTACCTCGACTATGGTCGACAGATCCGCAACGGCATGGCGCACGGCAAGACCACGCACGCGGCGATGCCGCCGGCCATGGCGGTGCCGATGGTGACGACCTCGTTCGCGATCGTCTCCGAGCTTTGCGCCGCACCTGCCGAATGATCACGGCTCGGTAACGGCATTCAGGGGAGCGTCACACCGTCGACTTCCGCGACACCTCTAGCAAGTGACGGCGGGATTCCATCCGGTATCCCGCGACACCTGCGTGAGGAGCCTCGTCATGACGTACGCCAGCAGTGCCCGGCAGCCCGAGCCGGAGCCGCGCCCGACCTCAAGGGGTGCCGAGCGCCCTGCAGACGCTCCGGATTCCAGTGCCGCGTCCAGTGCCGTGAACGATTCCAACGTCGTGCCCATCACCGCAGATCACACCACCCGCCAGGGGGTCTCGCGGCGAGCCGACACCTCTCTCCCTTCCCCTGAGACACCAGCGAAGGGGAAGAAGTCCACTCCCACGGCCGGGAAGGTACGGGCCGATGCGCTGCGGATGCTGGGGTGCGTGCGGATAGCCACGGTCCGGCAGATGGCTCTGGTGATCACGGGGGAGGGGTCGGACGGCCGGTCGTACGTGCGCAGGGCGATGAAGGAACTGGCGGAGCTGGGGCTGGTGGAGACGAACGGCAAGGACGGCAAGCACCAGATCTGGAACCTCACCGTGGCGGGACAGAAGGCTCTGGCCGACGGCAACGAGCTGCCGGCACGCCCGAAGGCCGGCACCGGAGCGAAGGCCGTACGTGCCGGGTTCGGTCCGCACGCCGTCGCGGTGACCGACACGATCCTCGCCTACACCGACACCGTCCTCGGTGGGCGCCGGGAGTACCTGACCGACTGGCAGGTGGAGGTCAACCACGCCATCAAGGAGACCGGCCTGTCCTTCAACACTGACGCCGTCCTCGCCGTGCCGACCAAGACGAGCGAGGTCCGCCTCTTCGAACTCGACAACGGCACCATGTCCCAGGCCCGCCTCGCCAAGGAGGTCTGGGACTACGAGCGCTACGCCGGGCACCGCGTCTGGGAAGGAGCCCGCGGCACCATCGGCGGGACGTACCCGTTCTGGCAGCGCCACCGCTACACCCGCTCCACAAGCTTCCCACGGCTGCACGTCGTCCTGGCGGGCAAGGCGGAGCACCTGCTCGACAACCGCCTCCAGGCGCTCACCTCCGCCGTGCACGGCATCACCATCGCGGTGTGGGTGAACACCCTGCCCCGGCTCCAGCGCGGAGAGCCCTGGTACGAGATCGGCGTCGACGACCCGCACCGGCGCCGGGCCCGCTACCCCGAACCGGTCGGCCGCTGACCGGCGCTGGGCAAGCCCAAGGGGAGCCTGGGCAAGCCATCCCGAACACCGGCTTGCCCACCCCGGCCGGGGCTCGTCGGCAGGGCGGCATCGGTCACGGCCAGGGCGCGGCTGACCGATGACGGGTGACCGATGACCTATGACCGGTCACCGCCTCGGCCGGGAGTTGCATGGACCGGTCACGGCGCTGACGTGCTGTTTGACCGATCGCGGGAGACGGATCGGTCACGCCCGGCCCGCCGATCGGTCACGGGTTCCGCTGGGCAAGCCCTCGCCACGGAGGGCTTGCCCAGCGTCCGGGCCGCAGGGCGGGACGGTTCCCGAGCTCGTGGCGTCACCGTCTGGGAGGCGGTGGCCCGAGGCCGGCCGACGCCACCTCGCTGGCCGTAGACCAGAGCCATGAGCGAAGACAAGCAGGAAAGCCCATCCGACCCTGAGTTCCACGATCCCAGCGCCATGTGGCGCGCACTGACCCGACTTCACGCCACCCACCCCGAAGCGCCCGACCGCTTCCTTCCCTATGTGACGCCGGAGGTGCTGCTGTCTCTCACACGGCCGGAAGTCCTCTGGAGGGTTCGGGTGGAGCTGGCCGGCGGAGAGACCATGGCAGACCTGCACAACCTGGTAGCGGATTTGGTCCCTGCCCTGGAAACGGACGACAGGCGTGCTCTCTCCGGGGAGACGCTGGAAATCGTGGTGGGCACCCGGCACGAACTCACGCTGCACCCGGCCCACGTCCACGGCCTCACCCAGCTCCTGCGCCAGGCCGTCGGCACCATCGGGGCCCGCAGCACGCCCGGGGGCGGCCGGTGCTTCCACTGCGACGGCACCGGCCGTGCCCGCCCGCTGTGGGAGCCGGCAGTCGGGCAAGCCTGAGGAGACCCTGGGCAAGCCCTCCACGAAGAGGCTTGCCCAGGGACGGGGTTACGCCATCGCGGCGGCTACGGTCTCCAGGACGACGAGCTGCTCCGGGTCGACGGGGACGCCGTCGGACTGGCGCAGCGAGCGGAGCGTGGTGCCGTCGGCGCACAGCCTGCACAACCCGGCCAGAGGGAACGGGGTGGCGCCGATGAGGGTGTGCGAGGAGGAGCTGTCGTAGACGGGCCGGTAGCAGCCGGGGCACGGCAGGCAGTCATCGACTTCGTCCCCGGGCGGGGCGTCCGGGCCGAGTAGCGGCACGATCCGCCGGAGGTTCTCCCCGGCCTCGGCCCACTGTGCCATCGGCCGTTCCGCGGACCGCTCGAAGACGACGTCGTCGCTGTCCGGGCCTTCGCTGGTGCTGACCCGGGCCAGGGTGCCGACGCCTTCCTCGGGGTGGTTCGGGAGGAACGCCAGGACGGTCTTGGCGCCGGGCTCCTCGGTGACGCTGTAGATGTGTCCGCGCCCGGCCTTCATGGCCGTGCCCACCTCGGTCAGGCCCTGGCCGTCGTCGTCGTTGCGCAGGCGCAGCTGCCACGACGCCGGGGCGCCGTCGATGTCGGCGGGGGAGGAGGTGATCAGGATGCCGTTGCCGGACTGGCGGACGTCCAGGTGCACCATCCCCAGGACGGAGTGGAACGTTGTGCTGGACCACTCCGTGGACGGCCGGATGCTCTCGCGGCGCGGCTTGTGCTGCTTGTGACGTCCCATGCCCTGCCTCGCTGACGTGACCTTGTGCACGGGCCGGTCGGTCCGCTCCACCCCCAACCGGTCACCCGGCTGCCCAGGTACGCCGCAGGGCCGGCCTTCACCCGCCCGGCCCACCTGGGCAAGCCTCTCCGGCTGGAGGCCGCGTCGGCCCGCTGGAGGGTTGCACCGGAAGGGGGCTGGAGGGTTGTCTGCACGGTTGCACTAGGCGGGGGACCGAAGGTGTGACCGGGAGTGGGACCCCCCGAATCTGGTGATCTTGCATTCGTGCAGGTCAGAGGTCATGGGCAAGCCCCCTTCGCAGAACGACACCTCTTTGTCCGCGATAGCCGGACGAAGAGGTCTGTCCCGAGTCCGGGGGCCGGCGGCGGCAGGGGTAGATAGCAGACGGCCTGGCGGGTCAGCGGCTCCTGATGGTGCCGCGGACGAGGGCGTAGGGCATGACGCAGAAGGCGCCGAGGGTGACGGCGACGATCGCGGTGAGGAACAGCCAGTAGGAGAAGCCGTGGCCGTCGGAGGAGGCGAGGAGGTACCCGTACGTGAGGTGTCTGTAAGCACTTCTTTGGGCTCCACCGTGGCAGTGGTTTCTGGCCCCACTGATGTACCAAGTTGATTTGGCTCCACCCGGGGTGTTCCAGTGGCACCCACGAAAGGGAGGACCCACCCGCATGATGAACCCGCCGTCTGAGCGCACCCTCAACTACGCTGCCGACCTCACGCGCGAGGACGTCTGCGCCCTGGAGGCGTTCCTCAACGCACAGCTGGCGCGGATGTACGAGGAGGTCGGCGAGACCGGCGAGACCTCCTTCGCGATGGGGTCCCTGCTCATCCTGGTCAGCGACTCCGCCGGGCTCCTGGATGTGCTCCTCCGAGTGGAGGGCCCAGAGCCGTGGCAGCGGGCCGCAATCGTGCGCGAGTGGCAGCGGCTGCGCAGCACCGCCCACGCCTTCAACCACTGCGACGGCTACGACCACGACCGCTGGTGGAAGCAGGTGCCGCACTATGACACCGACGACGAGACCGCCGAGCAGGAGCGGATCCGCCGGTTCGCCGACGATGGGCCGTCCACCGAGACGACCGACGAAGACTCCGAGATCTGGTGCAGGACCAACCCGGGCCTGAGGCCCGCCGACCACCGCGGAAGGAACGGCGCCAAGGAGGCGCAGATTTAGCTGGCCATCAGGCTGGCTCTAGGCCGACCTTTTCAGTGCCTGGGTGATGGACTCATGGTCGCCTCGATACTCAGTTCTGCGTGATCGTTGCTTCGGGCAGCCTGCTCAATGCTGAAGATCTGGATGCATGCTGAGCGCCCCCAGCGCGGCAGCGAGGACTGTGGTCACGTTTGTAGCCGAAACGGATGCACCACCCTTCGAGGGATCTAGGAACCAACCACCGATCGCCCCACTAGGAAGCTGCTGGCGGGTCAGGAAGCGTGCGGCTGTGGCGACCGTGGGAGTCAGGGGAAGTTCGCCGACTGCTACGGTCCGCAACAGTTCCGCCAGCATCATGAGATCGTAGGAACGCGCGGCACAGGTTAGAAGTCCGTCGATAAGCGATGACGCCACTACAGCGCAAGGAAGCCCTGTGTCATTGAAGATATCTGCGACGATACCGACGGGCTCACGGCCCCGCTCGCTCCGGAGAGACATCAGGCGTTGTGCGGCTTGCAGGGGTGATTCACCTGCATCCTGACGCGCCGTTGCCGCGAGATGCTGAAGGTCTTCCGCGGGTACATGTGTGCCGACGACGAATTCCAGGGCTGCCGTGAACGCGCCTTGGCACTCTTGGTGCAAAGCAACTGCCTCTTCTCTTCCAATGGCGCAGGTTCCCATTATTTGCTGCGGAGGAAAAGAGGCTCTGCCGAGCATGATGGCGGACAGCATGCCGGCGACGTAGGTTGTATGGTATGTATGCAGAAATGCATATGACGCCTTCTCGATGGTTGGAAGATCGTCAAGTTGCTTGATTGAAAAACTCGGTGAGGTCAAGAAGCCAAGATGGTCCCAGGCATGCTCAAGTATCTTCCATGCCAAAACATGAGACGCAGTCCATGGGGCACCGAGGAGCTCGCGAGCCAGAACCAGCTCGCCCATCAAGTCGAAATTTTCTGTTTGTAGAACCCAAGCGGCAGCCGCATCGAGCGAGTTGCCGTAGGTCGCATGCGGGAAGTCCGCGGGTGCTGGATTACTGCCGAAATCAGTCACGAACATGGGAACATGCGTGAGTGCATAAACATCTGTTGCGAGCATGTGGATCGGATGTGCCTGACGTGTTGCTATAGACATGGGCATCAGATCGTCGAATGACAGCTCGGCTTCTGGGTGCAGAACCCCTGTCATCCAGCGCCGCTCCATTGCCCTGAAGTTGAGCCTCTCACTGCAGTCCAAGATGTTGCACGCGAGTGTGCTTTTCACGAGATGATCGAATTTTGGGTCGGGCAGTCCCAAGGCGTTAACGACGGCATGGCCAACGGCGAGGGTGAGTGCACCGTTTGGGTAGCGACGGATCAGCGCCTCGTTTCGAATGCTCCGCACTAGAGGACTCAGTGATCGAGAAAGCTCATCGATCAGAAACCGGACCCGCGGCCGTTCGCTGGCGTGCCGACCGGCGACGAGGGCGAGAATAGCCGTTTCGGCAATGACTTTGTCTGCGAGACTAACGAAGCTGTCGTCGTTGTCGCCCCAATATGAGCGATACCCTTCAATGCGGGCTAGGCTTTCATTCGCACACCGAAGTACCTCGACGAGACGGCCCTCCAGCACTTCTTCTGTTCGCCCGGTGACCTGCTCTCTCGGGCCGCCCCAAATCTCTGAAAGGGGCATGGAGTCCTGCGGAAAATCTTGGACGCGGTCCTGCGTCAGCCCGAGTATATGCAGCCTCTGAGGGTCGCTCACCGAGTCTGGGAACAAGTCTCGCTCTGAGTTCCAGACTGCGGTTAGATATCCTTCTTTGAACTCCTCACCGGGCATTCTCGCTCCTCCTAATTCCAACGCAGGTGGTCAATGAGGGCTGGGGCCGATTGCCCACCAGTGGTCCCAGACGTAAATTTCTCCTTGTATTGTGAGGTCCGCTTCTCCGGCGAGTGTGTCCTTCAGCGGACTAGTAAGGTCCTTGAGAGGTGCGTCGAGGTTGATGACACCCTTTTCACTGAGGCCTTCGACCATCTTCAAAACCTGCTCGATTGTCAGCTTCCCGTCGTCGGTCATATCTGGTTCGGCGTCAGACATACCGGCTTCGCTTTGACTGCGATATGCATCATCAGTCATGACTCACTCCAACTTGAATTGGCGTCAGACTGCACCCACTACTACTGGAGCCAACCAGCGAGGTGCGGCCAGATTGGCAAAATTCTGGGATAGCAAATTGACGAACAACCTGCTGGAACGTCAGCTTCCCGTCACGTGGGCTTCGGTTTGGCTGCCATGTACCTCGTCACTCACGGCTTCCGCCGGACTTTGGTGTACGGGGCCGCTGTGGAGCATGAAACCGCTTGCGCATCGAGCGCTGCAAAGTCAGGAGCGAAGCTCGATGTCTCCGGCGCTCCTCGACTTACATGACCTAAGGCAGCCAAACTGAGCGTTTAAGCCGTCGACACGCCTGTGTCACTACTTCTTTAGGGTACTTCCAGTGCCACGTCGTCGCATCTGCCCGGCCCGCAGCGTGGTCGCGTTAGGGCGGGAACGGACCGGCGAGACTCTGGAGCCGCACACAGAACGGTGTAGTGCGCAGGCCAGAGGCCCCGGACGCCGCACCTTCGACCCCGTTCGGCCCCGGGATAACGCCATGGCGACGTGCCCACGTTGGAGTGAATGCTGTGGGCCGTCCGCCTCGCGACGACAGGGTGTGGTCCGTCGTTCACGGTCATGTCGGGGCCGTGTCGTTCGGGTGCACGGTCATGTCGGGAGGCCGGGGTGGGTTCGTCGCGGGTCGAACTGTTTGCGAATATCCGCAGGGACAGGCGTCTTGATCCCTCGCTGTCGCAGCGCGCGTTGGCGGAGAGGTACAGCACTCACCGGCGGACGGTGAGGCAGGCGCTGCAGTCGGCGGTGCCGCCGCCGCGGAAGACGCCCAAGCGAGAACACCGGCCGAAGGCCGGTCTGGGGCCCGCGTTGCAGCTCCGTGTTGCACCGCCATCCGGTGCCAGGAGCGAGACGAAGGCCCCGGGGGTCACGACGCCCCGGGGCCTCCACTTCGCTGACCTCCCCGCTCAACGACGAGCCGGGCAACCTGTCACGCCCAGTCGACCCCCAGCTTCGCGAGGGCAGCGAGCTGGTCGGCGGTGAGCTTGTCGCGCCTGCTCTTGGTGTTGGAGACCCACACCCCCAGCTTCACGATCACAGGCTCCGCTTCGCCCTCGACCGCAACCTCCTCCCCGTGGGCGCGTGGGACCGGCCGGTGGGCGCCTTCCCGTTCCACCCACTGCGCAAGGGCCGCCAGGCCCCGCTGGAACGCCTGCTGTGCCTTGCTCGGCCCCTTCGCCGTACGCGCGGCCGCCGGGGCCGGAGGCGGCGCCTGAGCGGGCTCCACGCCCAGTGCGGTCAACCGCGCCTGCTGTTCGGGCAACAGCCGCGCCCAGGTGGCCGGCTGCTTCTGCTGCTGGAGCCACCGGCCGATGTCGTCGCCGTCCATCAGCACACCCGGGGCGATGTCGGGCAGCTGACCGTCGGCGTCGACCAGGTCCGTCAGGACCCGGAAGTGCCGCTGCCAGTCCAGCGGCCAGGGGCAGTTCCAGTCTTTGTCGATCGCGGTGAGCTGCGCGCCCCGGGTCGCTGCGGTGTTCTCGTCTTTCCCGAGTCCGTTCTTGGCGCCCTTGCGGCGGAGGTTGGCCATGTACTGGCCGATGGGCACCATCTCGTCGTCCTCGCCCCACATGGCGTCCTGCCGGGGCGCGAGGTGGCCGGTGGCCCGCCGGTAGGACCGGAGCACGGCGAGCTTGGCCTCCCACGCCTCCTCACCGGGCTCCCACACCATCCCGGCCTCCGGCGCGTCCAGCAGCGTCTTGCGATGCTCCTCGAGCTCCCCGGTGCGCAGGGCCTTGCGCTGCTGGTGCACCCACCTGCCGAGTGGGAACGCCTTGGTGACGCCGACTTCGACCTCGGTGTCGTACGGGACGGCGTGAAGTCCGGTGATCTCGTTCTCGGCCCGCCACCGGATGAGGGCCTGGTAGCCCTCCAGCCACACCAGCGACTCGGGCCGGTAGACGCGGGTGCGCAGGAACGCGGCGATGGTGGCGGCGTCCCGGGGGCTGGAGAAGTGCAGCAGCGCCGACTCGGCCGCCGCGTCGGTGCCGTCCTCCTGGTCCTCGCCCTCCCCGCCGGCCCCGACGATCCGCCCGTCCTCGTCCCGCCGGAGATGAACCTTGCGCTTGCCGCTCGTCAGAGCCCGGGAGGCGAGCTGCTCGACCAGACGGTCGTCATGAGAGCGCAGGCCCTGGAGGACCGCTACAAGAGGGCGGAAGCTGGCGCTGGCGACCATGTCGGTGGGGTCCTCGCCCGGCTCCAGAAACACGGGAACGATGATCCGCGCGATCTTCGTGGAGCCGTCCTTGTTGAGCCGCAGGGCCCGGCCGATGTTCTGGACGATCTCGACCTGGGAGCCGCGGGTGTCGGCGAAGCAGATCGCTTCCACGCCCCGCTCACCCGTGATGTCGACGCCTTCCCCGAGGACACGGACGGAGGCGAGGAACGCGCGGTGTACGCGCCGGTTGTTGACGTCGATGCCGTTGGCGAACTGTCGCAGGACCTCGCGGCGCTCGGTGACGAGGTGGTCGCCGCACAGCCATGCCGACCACACCCGGTCGGGCGGGACGTGACGGCCGGCTTCCAGCTCGTAGAACTCCGCCTCGATCGACGACTTCGGCAGCCTCTCCGCGGCCGCCAGATCGGCGTCGGAGGCGTCGTTGACGTACAGCTCGGCGGCAGTCTCGGGCAGCTTCTCCGCGAACGCGGCCGCCTCCTCGACTTTCTGGTGGAAGGTCATGACCGTACGCAGGTTGTACGCCGCGGCGTGCTCCAGGAGCGCGGCCTGCAGCAGCGCCAGGCGCCGGCCCCGCTGCGCTTCCTCGGACTCGCCGAGGACGGGGGAGGGGTCGCGGATCTCCAGGACGTCGATCTCGAACCCGGCGAGGATCCCCCGCTCGATCGCCTCGCTCAGCCCGAGCTCGGCCAGCCACGCCCCGTAGGTGCCCTCCGGGTCGTCGGCCATGCTCGCGATCTCCGGCTCCTGCCCCTCCGCGCCCTTCTGAGGCGCGGCCGCGGCCAGGATGCGCGGTGTCGCAGTCAGGTAGAGCCGGAAGTCCGCCGGGATCCTGCCGTTGTCGTGGATGGCGGCCCAGGGGCGTCCGAGGTCGCCGGCAGTGCCGTGGGCCTCGTCGACGATCGCGAGGTCGAAGCCCGCCATCTGCTGCCCGTAGAGCCGCTCCCCGCCCGCCAGAGCGGCCTCCAGCGGCCCGCGAACCTTCCGCTGTCCCTCGGGTGCTTCGAGGTCCTCGCGGTCCACCAGGGAGGCGTACGTGGCGAACACGACGACCGGCCCCGACCCGGCCCACAGCGCCAGCTGGATGGGGTTGGTGGTGGTGCGGACCCTGAGCTCGTTCAGCACCGGGTCGTTCTCCAGCGAGCACACTGCGACCATCGGGGCCCGGTGGCCCACCAGGCGCCACGCCTGGGCGGTCTGGGCGAGCAGGTCCAGGGTCGGGACCGTCACCAGGATTCGGCCCCCGGGGAGGCATTCCAGCGCGCTCGCGGCGGCTGTGATCGTCTTCCCGGACCCGGTCGCTGACACGATGGTGCCTCGGGCACCTTGCAGGGGCACGGATGATCTTGCAGGGAATCCGACCCATTTCCGGAATGCAGATTTCTGGTCCATCTGGTGTTCTCGGAGCTGGATCAAAAGAATTCTCCCGGCTGGGGAAGGACCTGCTCGACGGAGACGATCCGGTATTCGCCGCTCTCGTTGGATCCGCCCTGGCGGCTGAACCAGCGCTGGGCGTGCTCGACTGCGGCGGCTTCCGAGCCGGCGAAATAGTGGCGGACCAGGTGCTGCTCTCCCGCGGGGGCGGCAGCCGGGCGTGCTGTGATCCGGTAGACGCGGTGCCGCAGCATCTCGATGGGGGCCCGACCGTCGGGCTGCCCGGCATCGGCACAGTCCTTCTCAACGCGCTGCAGCCGCTCTTCGTCGTAGCGGACTGCGCGCCGGTCTTCCGTGGGCTTGTACACGGACATCCGCTGCTCAGCCATCACACGGGCGATCCGCCGCCATTGGTTGTGCTGGAAGGAGGCGATCCACGCCTCGCTCAGGACGTGTGGTTCATCCGGCCCAGCGCTCGCGAGAGCCTCGCGCCTCGCAGCGAGACGTACGCGCTCCATGACCTGGATCAGGTCCAGGCCCGCCGCTTGGCCCAGGACATCGAGGCGAGCCAGTTCATAGGGAAGATATTCGTAGACAAGCATCCGCGAAGCCTCACTCGGAGCACCTGGATGGTGTGGCTCTATTTCTCCAATAGTACATGCTGCATCAGCTGATGCAGCTGCCCCGCCAGAGCCAGCTAGGACGAGACGCGAACATCCCCACCCGCACCCTTCCACTCCAACGGCGACCGTGCGCGCCAGTGGAGGACACTGTCACCCGGTCACATAGACTGCGGGTACCGCGGCGGGGGCTGTAGCGCAGAGGTTGACGCGACCTTCTCGACAAGAGGGGATGACGCCGGTTCGAATCCGGCCTGTTCCCCGCCGTGCGTATGCAACTTACTACCCACCACCCAGCCCCACTCTTCCGCCGCTGGCCGCCCGCGGAGCGGGCTGGCCCTGGAGGCAGAGCCGAAAGGGCAGCGCCCCGCGCGCCCCCTTCGCGGGCCCGGTCGGCGGCCCGCCGGGCACCCTCGACGAGGGCCACGACGCCGTCGTCACCGTCCATCTGCC